>WGEI01000340.1 GCA_015492875.1 Anaerolineae bacterium
GAATATCAAAATAAGCGTGCACTAAACGATGTCGCATGTTAATGATATTCGCCCAAGAATTTCTTGATATTGCTCTTTTGTTTGTTTACTTACTTGATATGCAGCTTCTCCAATAATTTCAACCGATTTCACTAAAGCTAAAACCAAAATACGAGTAGTGTCTAAATCAGCACGAGAATGACCTTTAGAAAACTTGATCGCCTCTATAGCTGCATCGCGCATATGCCGTAAACGAATTTCATCATGCTTGTTCATATTGAACGATTGCCTCTTGCAAAACTTGCTGGCGGAAATAGTGGCTTAAATCTTCTGGTGTACGCAAATCTACTTGCCGCCCCAACAATACAGAAAGTTCTCGTTCCATTTGGGCAATTCCCAATAAACCCGGAATGTGCTGCGGGGCAAATTCAACCAGTATATCCACATCGCTCTCATCATTAAAATCTGAGCGCAATGCTGAGCCAAAAACAGATAGTTTACGAATATGATGGCGTTGGCAAAATTCTGCCAGTGCCTCTTGTGAAATAGCGATAGAGAGTGCCATGTTCACCTGCCGATACACAGTGCTTATTTCCATATTAGAAAAACTATTTAATTGCAAGTTATCATGGCTGCGGTTTTACTGTCAAGTAACCAGACCTCCAGCCACCTTAAAATAACCCGACTCTTTTTTCATCAATGGGGGCAAACTGGGGTATAATGCAGTGAAATAACGGCACACAAAGGAGTTTTCTCATGCCCAAATGGGAATATCTGGTGGTGTTCATCCGTGATTCTCGTATTAGTGAAGATGCAGAGATTGACGCCCACCTAGATGCAGATAAATATACTGACCAGCTCAACCAGTATGGTGATGCTGGCTGGGAACTGGTGAGTTTTGAATGGACGGATAATGGAGCAAAAGCCGCCTTTAAGCGCGCTAAAGAATAATTGAGGCGGGGCGACACGGTTCGCCCCGTTTTTAATCCACTTGTGGCTGTAACATGCGATAAAGCGCCTGCTTCCAACGCGCGGCGTCTAGTTCCCAACAGACTTCGACATTTGGCGTACCACGCTCCAAAAGCGGTTGCCATACCGCCCGATTGCGCTCATCATGCGCGACATTCAATTTATCGACAACAGTCATGCCGCGCGTCAGTTCGCTCTGCGTTTCGACTTCGACATAATGGCGGCTACTGTGCAAGATGATAGTGGGGTCAAGCGTGGCGGCCATTGCCACAGCATCAGGCAATGATAGGCCGCGTTCACCTGTTTGCACGTGATAGGCTTCAATGGCTGTTTCGTTACAATCCAATGTGAAATCGCTGTAGGGGGTATGGATAGCCCGCACGTGCGCTATTTCGTCAAAGGAGAGGACGAACTCGCCTTGACAGAACTCCCAACCAACCATCGTGATGGGCAAGCCACTGTGAAAGACCATCCGTGCTGCTTCTGGGTCTACCCAAATGTTATATTCGGCGGCGGGCGTCACATTGCCGTTGGTGGCTGCCGCACCGCCCATAATGACTACGCGGCCAATTTTTTCAACAATATCGGGCGCTTGTTGGACAGCCAGCGCGATATTGGTCAAGGGGCCAAGCGTGACCAGCGTCAAGCCAGCGTGCGCGCGGGCGGCGGCGATGAGGGCGGGCACAGCATGTTCTGATTGGGGCGTGAGCTTGGTGGGCATATAGCCTTTGTCACTGAGGCCATCTTCTCCATGAAACCACGCAGCATGAACATATGGGCGTAGCAAAGGCTTTTCTGCGCCAAGATAAACTGGCACGTCAACGCCACACAGCTCCACTACATAGAGGGCATTGCGCGCGCCCTGCTGGGGGGGCACATTGCCAGCAACGACAGAAATACCAATAACCTCAACACCCGACCAACGTAACGCCATCAGCAACGCCACCGCATCATCAGAGGCAGTGTCGGTATCTATCCACAGTTGCACAGAACACGCTCCTTAAACAGGTATAGAAAAAGGTCACCAGAACATACCACGATGTGAGGCTTCAACCTATAGCCAGTATACACCTGTCACGAAACGCAAGAACGCCCTCGTAAAAGAGCGGGGGCGTTTTTCAAATCAGGTTCAAATGCAATGTTTTAAGGGCGAATACCGGTCAACTAATCCGCCGCGCTTTTGGCATCGGCTTTTTCAGTTTTAGGCGCTTGGGCACTTGTGCCATTGGTATGACCGTTTTCGCTATGGCCATTGCCATTGGCAGTGGGTGTAGCCAGATTGCGTTTGCTGCCGTTGTTATCGGTAATGTAGAAACCAGACCCTTTGAAGATGACACCGACGCCCTGCACAATCCGCTGAACGCGCTGACCGGTTTCCGGGTCAAACTCCAGAGGATCATCATTAAAGCTTTGGCGCACCTCAAAGGTTGTGCCGTCTTCACGACGATACGTGTAGATGGGCATAGGCGTTCACCTCATTGACTTTCGTTTCTGCTTCTGCACAGTATACTAT
>WGEI01000341.1 GCA_015492875.1 Anaerolineae bacterium
GTTACAGGACTGACTATCCGCTTAGGTAAATTTGTTCATCATAATACAAGGTTATAACACGGTTAAATTTTTACTTTCTAGTGAATTCCTTAACTTTTCTCGCTTGCCCTTTTCTATAATTGACGTAAAATAAATATAGGGTTGAGGTTGTGGGTGCGGATAGAGGAGAATAACAATGACTGACAAACTCATGCGCTGTGCCACACACATTCTCAATAGTGCCAGTAACCTTTTACACAATGCCGATGACGCCATACTCACCCCACCACAGCTAAAAAGTATCTGCGCCCTTCATGATGTCGCCGAGCGTTTAATGCAGGAATGCGAACAATTGCGAGCAGACCCCTCACCCGATGCGATATTGCGCGTAGAGCACCGCCTCCGCAATACCTTAACGAGCTTGCGCGGCTATAGTAAATTTTTGGCATCGGAGCGTATGGGGACGCTCAGCCGTGAACAACATCTTGATTTACTGCGGATAGAAGATGGCATCACCGATTTTATCATCGCCTTAAATAAAGCGATGGTCAAAGCTACAGCAGAAGCAAGCGCTGTTGCATAACATATAAATAGTTGGCGATATTAGCACAATTGCAAACCCTGCTTTCCCAGCCATGACGAAGGCCTTTCTTCACGACTGAAGAGCGGCTGTATTATTTTCCCTCAAGGTTTCACCCGTTATCCCGCCGTTATTTTCTTGTGCTATACTCTCTCCGTTTTGATTGTACATTTCGAGGTGCAACATGTACCATTTTCTGATATTGGTCTTTATGCTATTGACCCCTTTAACAGGGGTGTCTGCCCAGAATGCCGCTATGCGCTTTGAACACGGTGGCACAATAACCGCCGCAGGCTGGAATAGCGATGAGTCACAACTTTTCACCGCTGGTGATGATGGCCGTCTAATTCTATGGGATGCGGCGAGTGGCGATATATTAGCTGAATTGCAGCATGACAGCCCGCTTTTAGGCGCTATCTGGGGCGCGGATGGGCGTTTGCTCACATGGCAGGAAAACGGCCTTATCGCCCTATGGGACACAAATACCCTATCACAATTGTGGCAAGTGTCATTAGAAGATGCGCCCCAAGCCGTGCTGTGGGATGACCAACAGCCCCGTATTTTGGCATATACACAACATGCGGTGGGAATATGGTCATTAGATGATGGCGCATTATTGTTCACTGTGCAAACCGAAACCCCTTTAGCTAGTGTGAACTGGTCTGGCGAGGATGCTGTTTATTTGTTTGATGAAGAGAACGATGTGCGACGTTTCGCCATCTCTAGCGGCGAGGTGCTATCCGCTTTCAGCTTGCAACATCGCGGTATGCTTTTAGGTGCTCGCCTAAATCAAGATGAAACCCGTTTGCTCACTTGGCATGTTGATGGTTTTGCCATTGTTTGGCGAATAGCTGGCCAAAATGCTGAGCGCATATTCTCCTTCCGCCACCGCACTTTTGTATCTGGCGCGCGCTGGAACGCTGATGAAACCCGCGTGATGACATGGGCGGCAGATGATACGGTGAAGCTTTGGGATGCCCAAACTGGCGAGGAATTGCGTGTCCTATCCCATCCCGATTGGGCTGATGGTGCGTTGTGGAATTCCGACGAGCGATATATGCTTACGTGGGCACACACCGCCGCTTATATCTGGGATGAAAACGGCCTAGTGACCTTATTCCAGCACCCTGACCTCGTTCGTGGTGCATTGTGGAATTCACAAGGTGACCACGTACTCACTTGGGCGTGGGATGGTGTAGCCCGCCTATGGCCATTGCCGCAAGAAGGGGATTAACGCATGTGGGGCACAATCATCAACACAGCTACGGTGCTTTTGGGCACATCTGCGGGGCTATTCATTGGCAATCGCCTCAATAAGCGCATGCAAGAATCGGTTATGACAGCCATCGGGCTGGTGACTTTATATGTGGGTATCAGTAATGCCTCGCAGACGGGCAATATCATTATCCCACTGTTGAGCTTATTAGCTGGCGCTATTATCGGCGAACTTTTGGATATAGACGCTGCCCTAAAGCGACTTGGGGATTGGTTGCAGTATCGCTTTGGTGGTGCGCCGCCCACCTCAACTGAAACAGCAGAAATTACTCCCGATGGTGCGGCTATCGCTTCTAGCGCCCGTTTTGTGAATGGTTTTGTCACCGCCAGCTTGGTTTTTTGCGTTGGCCCATTAACCTTTTTAGGTGCATTACAGGATGGCATGGGCATTGCGGCGGGCTTTCAAATGTTGTTGATCAAGAGCATTCTCGATATGTTCACGGGTATGGCCTTTGCCGCCACCTTTGGCATTGGGGTGATGTTCAGCGCGGCGACCGTACTTTTCCTACAGGGTGGGCTGGCGGTTATGGGGCGTCTCAGCGGCGAATTCATGACCGCCCCTATGATTAACGAAATGTCGGCGGTTGGTGGGCTTATCCTCATGGGCATTGCGTTAGTTTTGTTAGATGTGAAGAAGCCCCGCGTGGCCAATTATCTACCCGCGTTGGTTATTGCGCCGTTGATGGTAGCCATTGCTGCTTTTCTGGGAATCGATATTTACCCGTTATAAGCTTAATTGAGGCGGAACTCTCACTCGCTGTCCGCCTCATCCGCCAATGTTCCGATGATGATGAGGCTATATG
>WGEI01000342.1 GCA_015492875.1 Anaerolineae bacterium
GAAATAGTGTGTAAGAATTTTTATAAGGAAGAGCTTATGACTACCGCACAAGCCAACCATACCCCTTTTCACGATGTGGACGAACAGACCTACCGTCGCCGCATTCGTGCGTGGGTGCTCTATGACTGGGCGAACTCGGCCTTCGTGACGACAGTTCTCGCCGCAATGCTCCCCGCTTACTATAGCAGCGTTGCCGGCGCGACATTGCCCAGCGAAGCCACCGCCACCGGTTACTGGAGCTTAACCCTCAGCATTGCGCTCTTTATCAGCGCTTTGCTTTCACCAATTCTCGGCACAGTATCCGATGTTATGCGTGGCAAAAAGCGCTTCTTCACCATCTTTCTCATGATTGGCGTCATTGCTACCGGCTTTATGGTACTTATCAATACTGGCGATTGGCTGTTGGCCTCGCTTTTGTTGATATTTGGTCGCGTTGGCTTCAGTGGCGCGATCATTTTCTATGATGCCTTTCTGCCCCATATCGCCCGCCCAGAAGACCAAGACATTGTTTCTACGCGGGGCTATGCTATGGGCTATCTAGGTGGCGGCTTATTGCTGGCGATTAACGTCGCCATGTTCATGTTCATTCCCGATTCATTGTTTGAACATGCTGGTATTCGTCTCTCATTTTTGAGCGTTGCCGTTTGGTGGTTGCTGTTCAGCATTCCCTTATTGCGCAATGTGCCAGAGCCGCCAGCCGCTACTGCCGCGCTTAAACCCGGCGAAACCGTCATCGGCGTCAGCTTCAAACGCCTTAAAGAGACTTTTGGCGATATTCGCCGCTATAGCGAGCTGTTCAAATATCTAGTCGCGTTCCTCATCTATAACGACGCCATCGGCACAATCATCGGCGTTGCGGTGATTTATGGCGCAGAGCTGGGATTTGGCACTTTAGAGTTAGTGTTAGCGTTGTTACTTGTGCAATTTGTTGGCATCCCCTTTAGTCTTATCTTCGGGCGCTTGCCGGGGCGTAAAAGCCAGCGCCGTTCATTCTATCTCGCGTTCATTCTGTTCAATCTCGTCGCGCTGCCACTTGTTGGCATTATTGGCTCACAAGCCTTGCCAGAAGATGTCGCCGGTCGCCCGCCTGCGCCATTTGAATCGACAGCAGCGGCTTATGGTGAAGGGGTTTATGGCATGGATGAAGAGGTCGTTACGTTAGAAGGCGATTGGTCACAGACCGTTGTTTCTGGCGATGAACTCATTGGCGAGGGCGCTTTAGCCAGCATCAGCGCCGCGCTTGCTGGTCGCCCAGATGATGCCGCATATGCGTTCACAGAGTCTCCGGATGCCCGTTTGACTTTTCGGTTCAATGGGCAGACGCTAGAGCTAACCCATAGCGTTGGGCCTGACCACGGTATTCTAGCCGTTGAGCTAGATGGCAAGCCATTGATGGAAACTATCACTGAGGACGGGCAGGAGGTAGAACGCCCCCTCACATTAGACCTCTATAACGAAACGCTGCGCTATAACGAAACATTTGCCATCACCGCGCCAGAAGTTGGCGAACATACCCTCACACTTGTGAATACAGGCGAGGCCAATCCGCAGAGCAATGGCACGCGCGTTGGCATCGCTAAACTGACCGTTTTGCCACCATCCCGCGTCAGTAGCTTACCTGTGATTATGGGGATACTTTTAGCCCTACAAGCGCTGGGTTTGGTATTCGCCTATCTCACACAGCGTTTCTTCACCCCATTGGCAGATAAACTCGATACGCGCCGCAGCATTTTGCTGGCCTTGTTGGTGTATTGTGCCATCTCTATCTGGGGCTTCTTCCTCAGCGCAACGATTGAATTCTGGTTCTTAGCGTGGATGGTCGCAGTGGTGCAGGGCGGTAGCCAAGCCCTCAGCCGTAGCCTCTATGCCAGCATGTGCCCATCGGCCAAAAGCGGCGAATTCTTTGGGCTGTATAGCATTATGGAGAAGTTCGCTTCGATTATTGGGCCGTTGCTCTTTGCCCTTGCCGTCGCTGCGTTTGATAGCAGCCGCCCCGCTATCCTCAGTTTGATTGCCCTCTTTGTGATTGGCGGCTACCTGTTAACGCGAGTAGATATTGAAAAGGGGCAACAAGTAGCACGGGAAGAAGACGCCGCGATTTACGGTGCTGCTGCCGAATAGTCAGCTAATGCAAAAAATGGGGCGGTGGTGTGCCGCCCCGTTGCGTTTATTCTAGCTCGTTGATATACAGGATTTCTGCAGGTTGGGTGACGAACCCTAACTCTAAATTGAGCAAATACATCGGGTTATTCTGCTCGTTCCATGTGCAAATGACGCGGTCGCCCATGTCTTTGGCCAAACGTATCGCCCGCACTTTCAGCGCTCTAGCGATGCCTTTGCGCCGCCATTCACGTTTTACACCAGTGAGACCTATATAGAGCATATCGCTGCCCAAACTGCGCCATAGCGTACTCACGCCAACATAGTCACCATCTGCGGCAACAGCGATGAAGTTGCCTTCGGGTATGAAGCCTTTGTGTTTTTCGCTGTGGCGCTCTATCCAATCCTCAAATGGGACTTTGGTGGGTTCGCGCGCAGCGGGGACATCTTGCGATAGCACCCACTCTAATTCATAGAGCTTGCGCATAGCATCTGGGTCTTCTTCTAATAGTTCGGTCAAGGTCTTTATCTGTACGCCGTTGGCGGCTACTTTCGCCGCTACGCCCGCATAGCGTGAAAAGTCGAAGTTCGCTGTATCGAGGCGCGATTCCCAATTACGCATCTTCTCGACAAAGCCGCGCTTCTCCAAAAAACGGATGCTGAACGGGCGGCTTTCCGTAGTCCACGTATGCAGCTCATTGCCATCATATGCTTCTCGCATACACCGCAGTATGTGGTCATAAAGCGCTTGCCCAATGCCGCGCCCGCGATATTGCTCTAAAACGCCGCCATTGATGAAAAAGCGTTGCGGGTCATAGAGCCATGGCATATGAAAAAATACGCCATAACCCACTGTTTCTCCATTTTGCTCCACCATAAAGCGCCGCAGCACATAATGCGAATTTTCGTATAATTTATCATCAAGGCGTAAATCTTCCGCGCTGGTAGGATGTTCTGGCCATATCCGTGTGCGCAGGTTAGCTAGCACAGCGTAATCCGCGGCGCTGAATTTGAACTCTCGAATAGTAATCCCCATACAACTACTCCAAACGTTGTTCCTTTTGGCAATACAAAACTATATGGCAAAAAATGCCACTACTTAACCCGATATGGTTTGAGCAACAATCTATAACGGCGGGGCGCGGGTTGGCTGTTGTTACAACATTTAGAGGCCTCTTTTAACTGTAATTGAATGCTTATGAACCACTATAACGCGCTTTGATGATAAAATCAAACCCTTTATGAGCCATTGTGACCTTTCTGTAAAATCCATATCTTGATGAGAACGTATAAATTGAACAATGCTTCTGGCTATAGCGGGATGCCTTCGCCTTGTAAAATAAGGGCTAAGTCGATCATCAGAATAACAGCCTAAGGATTGCACTGTGGAAATCATTGAATCGCACGTGAACCCCAACGACCCGCAATTTAAGGCCAACGCCGCTTACCATCAAGCGCTTGCGCAAGAACTTCGTGAGCGTTTATCGCAAGTGCGGCAAGGTGGCCATCCCCGTGCCCACGAACGTCACAAAGAACAGGGCAAACTCTTCGTTCGTGACCGCATCGACCGCCTGCTTGATCCCGGCGCGCCGTTCCTAGAACTGTCTCCCTTAGCCGCTTGGGATGTCTATAATGGCGAAGCGCCCGGCGCGGGTATCGTTACTGGGATTGGTCGTGTGAGCGGGGTGGAATGCCTCATCGTGGCGAATGATGCCACCGTCAAAGGCGGCACATATTTCCCGCTGACCGTCAAAAAACATTTGCGCGCCCAGCAAGTAGCGCTAGAGAACCATCTGCCCTGTATCTACCTCGTAGATAGTGGCGGGGCGTTTTTGCCTATGCAGGATGAAGTATTTCCCGATGTTGATGACTTTGGCCGCATTTTCTATAACCAAGCCACAATGAGCGCCGTTGGCATCCCGCAGATTGCCGCCGTGATGGGGAGTTGTACGGCGGGGGGCGCTTATGTGCCCGCAATGTCTGATGAGACGGTGATTGTCAAAGGTATCGGCACGATTTTTCTCGGCGGTCCCCCATTAGTGAAAGCCGCCACTGGCGAAGAAGTCACCGCCGAAGAGCTAGGTGGGGCGGATGTCCATACCCGCGTGAGTGGCGTCGCCGACCATTATGCCGAAGACGATGAACATGCCCTCCAGATTGTCCGCGATATTGTCGCCACATTGAACTATAAAAAGCGGGTGGATTGGGCAATCCAACCGCCAGAAGACCCGCTATACAACCCCCAAGAGCTTTATGGCATCATTCCCCAAACTTTCCGCGAAACATATGACGTTCGTGAGGTCATCGCCCGTATTGTCGATGGTAGCCGCCTACGCGAATTCAAAGCGAACTATGGCGCAACATTGGTCTGTGGTTTTGCCCATATTGAGGGCTATCCTGTCGGCATTATCGCCAACAACGGCGTACTTTTCAGCGAGAGCGCCCTCAAAGGCACACATTTCATCGAGCTATGCACCGCCCGCAATATCCCGCTAGTATTCCTCCAAAATATCACGGGCTTCATGGTCGGACGTGAGTATGAAGCGGGGGGCATCGCCAAAGATGGGGCGAAAATGGTGCATGCGGTTGCTAATGCGGCTGTGCCCAAGTTCACGGTTATCATCGGTGGCAGCTTTGGCGCGGGAAATTATGGCATGTGTGGCCGCGCCTATAGCCCGCGCTTTTTATGGATGTGGCCTAATGCCCGCATCAGCGTTATGGGCGGAGAGCAAGCCGCTAATGTGTTGTTGACTGTCAAACGTGACCAACTCGCGCGGCGCGGTTTGCCAGATATGACGCCAGACGAGCAAGAAGCGTTTAAGCGCCCCATCCTTGAAAAATATGAGCGTGAAGGCAACCCCTACTACTCAACCGCCCGCCTATGGGATGACGGCATCTTAGACCCAACCGAGACCCGCCGCGTCCTCGCATTAGCGCTCAGTGCTGCCGCCAATCAGATCAGCCACGAAACACAGTACGGCGTGTTCAGGATGTAAGGGGGAACTGCACATAATATAATTTTGTTATAAACTAGCCTACAAAGTGAAACACAGAGGTCTGTTGTTGGTGATACATGGCAAAGAAAACTATTCTCATCATTGAAGATACACCCGAATTGGCCGAGATGATGATGCTCGCATTACGCACTTTACCCAATCTTCATATTCACCACGCACATCGGGGGGAAGCCGCGCTAGATTGGCTAGAGCAAAATCACGTGGATTTAATCGTGCTCGATATTGCTATGCCCGGTATGAATGGGTGGGAAGTGTTAGAGGCGATAAAAGAGCGCGTTCGTGCCGAAGGTATTAAAGTCGTTGTCACGACGGCATTTGCCGACCCCGCCAACCGCCTCATTGGTAAGTTTCAGGATATTGCCGTTTATATGACCAAACCCTACCGCGTCACGGAATTGCGCCAAGTGATTGCTGAGCAGTTGGGCTTATAGTGCTTAAACGGGCTTGCGTGCGTATACAACTAAACTTGTCGAGTGCAGAACGCGCAATTTCACCAGCGCAACATCGATAACTTTAATAACTCGCAGCAAGGGCAAGGCGATTGCATCTGGTAAAGAGATTTGGTGTGCCAAATAGCCCGTTACGGCGGGTTTTCTCGTTTGGTGCTCAATGATGAAGCGCTCTTGCACCAGCTTTAACCAATCGTGTTCGCGCCCTGCGCCCTCAAAGGGCGAAAGCCCCTCTGCTTCCATGCTAGCGCGGATGCGTTGCGGGGCGCGCATGCCAAACTTCAGCAGGCCGCCCAACTTCTCACGATAACTGACTGTTGTTGGCAAGATGAACATTAGCCCACCAGCAAAGAGCGATGTCAACAATGTGCTGTTCCCCACCGAATCATTGATCCAAAACAACCCGCCGGGTTTTAGCGCTTGGTAAATTTGTTCAATGACGTGCTCCATTTCCACTAGGTGGTGAAGTGTGCCTTTGGTGACGATAACATCATAGCTATTAGGCGCTAGTTCAATGCGATTGAGGTCGGCGCGCTGGTATGTCGTTGTGCCTTCAGTCTCCGTAGCGACTTTTTCATAGTAGTCGCGGGCGATTTGCAACGACTTCTCGCTGATATCTAGCCCAGTAGCATCCGCCCCGCGCTGTGCCATCGCCAATGTCAGCCAACCAGAAGCACAACCAAGCTCTAGCGTTTTCATGCCGGGCTGTATTTGCGCTAACAGGGCGTCTATATCGCGGGTATGAGAAATCACATTGTGGCGCAGGTGTCGATGCGCCCGCCAATCCGGCGGCACTGTCGCTGCATTCGCTTCGTCCACACTGCCCCAAAGTTCTGCTTCTTGTTGTAACTTCTCTTCGTAAGATGCCATTGACTATCTCGCCACTACCACAATCGAAACAAGCCGCCTAACTATGCGGGTTTTACCCCCAAAAATCAAGCCTATGCCTATTCTTCATCTAGGAAATCGAAAAGCTCATCTTGGTCACGTTCCCGGTCGCGGTGCTTCCGCAGATTGCTGCCGCCGCGCAATGTGCTGCCGCCCTCAGCTGTATGGCCACCGCGTCGTTTCATCGGTGGGAAGGGGGAGCCTTTTCTGCTAGATAGGCCGCGTTTGCGCTTTCCGCCTAATTGCCCTTGTTTAGGCGCGTGGCCGGGGCGTAGTCCCTTTTGCTTTGTTTCCATCTTTGCAGGCGGTTTTGCTGGTGGCGCGCCCTGCGCATCGAAAGTTGTGCCGCCACCATGACGCCGTAAGGCCTCATCAAAATCGAGCGATTGCGCCTGCGCTTTTATATCGCTCAATTTGCGCTTACTGCGGGGCAGTCTGGTGCCACTATCGCCCTCAATAATATCGCCATCACCGAAGAATTCGCGGATAATTGGCCCCAGTAAGCCACGCCCTGTGAAGAAGGCAAATATCGCCAAACTTAAAACACACAAGAGCGATAATCCACAAACCATTACCAATAATACGCCGATTTCCATAAACGCCCTTTCTTAATTTCCTGCCGTTTCATCCTCATCGACATGTTCCAACGGTGGCGGGGTGATGCGTAAGAAGCGAAATGCCCGCCGCACTTTTGCCATTGCCGCCTGATAGCCGATATACGCGCGTGACCGTCGGGCTGTTTGTGCGTTCACTAAGTTTTCCTGTAGTGGGTCTTCCACCTGCACAGCTTGCATTTCTGCCGTACGGTGGCGCTCTACAGCTTCATCAAAATCAACTTCTTCCGCGCGTTCTGTTAGAATTTCCCCAAATGATTGCTTTGGCTCAAAAGACTTATCATCGGGCTGCGGGGTTTTACTGCTATCTAACAAGCGGGTGAAAATGATAACTAGCGCGCTGCGACGCAATGTCTTCAGAATGCCCAGCCATGACAAAATACCCAAAATCAGTATCCCGATAGCCACAACAACCAAAATAATGGGTAGTAAGCTATCCACAGTTTAGCCCTTTCCTACCAGCAGCTATGACAGCGAAAACAGTATGTTTTGCTTTGTATTGTACATCAACTTCATACCGACAACGCTCTTTTGCGGCCAGAACCCGCGAAAATAGGCTTCTTCGAACATAGTGACGGAAGAAATGGTGAAAATTTGGACATACCTGTTCTAAGCTTTTCGCCGCTAAATGTGATACAACAAACATGTGTTTTGGACATCGTCGCACCAAGCGAGGTTAATCTATGAGCCATTTTGTCGCCAAAAGTGTAGAGAATTTGCGCCCATCTGGTATTCGCCGTTATTTTGACATTGCCGCCCAAATGGATGATGTGGTCAGCTTAGGCATTGGCCAGCCCGATTTTACGACGCCGCGCCATATCATCGATGCTGGTGTCGATAGTCTCTATGCTGGCGATACGGGCTATACCTCGAATAGCGGCACATTGGCGCTACGCCAAGCGGTTTCGCAATACATTCAGCGGCTTTATAACGTTAAGTACGATGCCCAAGAGCAAATACTCATCACTGTGGGGGTGAGCGAAGCCCTATGGCTGGCGATGAAAGCCATCCTTAATCCTGGTGACGAGGTGCTGGTTGTAGAGCCGTGTTTTGTATCGAACCCCGCCGCTGTAGAGATGGCGGGCGGTGTGCCCGTTATAGTGCCAACGTATGCGGAAAATAATTTTGAAGTGACCGGCGCCGACCTAGAAGCGCGTATCACGCCCCGTACCCGTGCCATCCTCATCAATTACCCTAACAACCCAACCGGCGCGGTGCTCACCCGTGAGCGTATGTTAGAGTTGGCTGCAGTGGCTGAGCGTTATGATTTGGTGGTTATCTCTGATGAGATTTACGAGCGCCTTGTTTATAACGCTCAGCACGTCAATTTTGCTTCGTTGCCGGGGATGTATGAGCGCACAGTCCTGCTGAGTGGCATGAGTAAGGCCTTTGCCATGACGGGCTGGCGTATTGGTTACGCTGCCGCACCACCAGAGCTTATGGCCGCCATGCGCAAGCTGCATCAATATCTCATCATGTCTGCCCCCACGACTGGGCAAGCTGCCGCTGTTGAAGCCTTGCTCAATGGCGATGAAGATGTCGAACATATGCGCCAGCGCTACGATGCCCGCCGTCAATTGATTGTTGAAGGCTTTCGGGCATTGGGTTTTGCTTGTATAGAGCCACGTGGTGCGTTTTACGCCTTTCCCAACATCGCTTTCACGGGTATGAGTGACGAAGAATTCTGTGAACGCTTATTACTAGAAGACCGCGTTGCGCTTGTGCCGGGGAGTGCCTTTGGCGACAGTGGCAAAAACTTCGTCCGCGCTAGCTATGCCACTAGCGAGGCGAATATCACCGAAGCGCTACACCGCATTGCGCGTTTCCTCAAGCGCCATAATTGCCTGATAGAACCCGCGCAAACCATCGCTTAATTGCCGAATTTATACCCACAATTAACAAATCTTAATGCCCGACTATTGTCGGGTTCTTTCATTTGCTACATAATTGAAGTGAGGGTCAGGAAATTTTGAGGTTGCCCATTAATGGCAAATCAAGAACATACACCAAAATCACCCTTGTTGCTTATTGCCAGTGTAGATGACACGCTTAAACAGCAACTGCATCAATGGTTGCGCAAAGAGGGGTATCGCATTGCCGAAGTTTCTGATGGCGATTTATGTGTTGCGGCCATCCGCAAATATCGCCCAGCTTTATTGTTGCTCGATGTGGCTTTGCCGCCTACCAATGGCTATCTTCTCGCCACCCAACTCAATCGCTTGTCCCTCTCTACAAAAATCGTTATGTTTGGCCCTCATGATGATGTTGTCGCCGACCGTGCTTTTAAGACTGGGGCTGTAGATTTCTTCTCTTACCCGCTTTTACGCCATGTAGTGACTAATCGCATTAAGTTTCATTTGCAATCTTCTAAAGCAAAAGTTGAAAAAGATATTGATGATAACTTTGCTTGGTATCGCCATCTCTTCAAAACACATCGTGAAGTTAAACTGATTGTAGACCCAGAAACCTTACAAATACTCGATGCCAATCAAGCCGCAGCAGAATTTTATGGCTATACCGTTGAACAATTGCGCGCAATGCATGTGACTGACCTCACGATTGCGCCCGAAGACCGGGTACATGAGGCTTTCCAGCGATATATCGAGGGTCATGAAACCACCCCGATCCGCGCCCGCCACCGTTTATCTAGTGGTGAGATACGCGATATTGAAATGTATGCCTCCCCCGTAGAATCTGATGCACACAAACTGATTTATGCCATCGTTCGTGATATAACCGACAAAGTGCGCACTGAGCAAGCGCTTTTAGAGAACGAGGCGAAATATCGCCAGCTATTTGAAAGCGCCGGCGAAGGGATTTTCTTTGTCGATATGGAGACCGGGAAAATCGTCGATGCCAATCAGTATGGCGCCACCATGCTTGGGTATACGATTGATGAAATACGCCAACTTCATTACCCCGAAATTGAATTACCCATAGAAGCCGAGCAACAAGGGCAGGAGACTTTGCCCAACCTCAGTGCAGAGGCGCGCTTCCGCCGCAAAGATGGCTCGACTTTGCCCGTAGAGACGAATACCCGCGTTATCACCCAAAATGGGCGGGTAATTGGGCTGGTTTTTGTGCGCGATGTCAGCCGCCGCAAAGCGATGGAAGCGAGAATGCAGCAGCAATCTGAATTCCGTCAAGCCTTGATTGATACGGCTAAAATCATCAGCAGTACCCTCGATGTAGAGGAAGTGATTCGCCTCATTTTAGAGCAAGTCTCGCGCGTGGTGCCGCATAAGGCCGCTAATATCATGCTGATTGATGGCGAAAAAGCTTATATTGCTGGATATCGAAACTATGATGATAAATATATCGCTGACCTTGAAGTCAATATCGACGATGTGCCCGGCTTGCAGCTTATGTATGATACCCGCCGCCCATTAATCATCCCCGATACTTATACCAGCCCAATGTGGTGGCAGCACGAATACAACGTATGGATACGTGCCTATGCTGGTGCACCAATTATCGCTAAAGGTGAAGTCATTGGCTTCATGAACTTAGATTGCGATACCGTAGATACATATAGCGATGAAGATGGCGAGCGGTTGATGGCTTTTGCCAATCAAGTAGCGATTGCCCTAGAAAATGCCCGCCAAGCTAGCCGTTTGGAGCAGATAGTTAAAGAGCGCACCCAAGAGCTGATACAGGCCAATACACGCCTTCAGCA
>WGEI01000343.1 GCA_015492875.1 Anaerolineae bacterium
CGCTATTGGCGCAATTCCCCGCGGAAGCTATTGGCGTGTTTCTCGGCGCTTTGGTGTTGCTCTGGTGGTTGGACACTTGGTGGCTGGTTTATGAGATAAGCATCCGCTTAAATTGGGCGCGCCCCCGCACGACGAGTTTCATCGTTGCGGCTGTGTTGTGCGCGGTGGTCATCGATAGTTTGCCCAATATCTACGACACGTTTTACTGGATTTCCGGCGCGCTGGCACACGTGGCTTCGTTGGTGGGCGCGCTCTATTTCATCGCCGCCCTGCTATATATCGCCCGCCGCCAACCGCCGCACTGGCTCATGGCGCTATTCACCGCGCTCACCATCCCCTATATGCTATTCATTGGCGGCTTCTCTTCGCCTAGCGCCGCCTTCCTCGTGACGCTACTGGCCATTTTGAACGTGTTCTGGTGGCGCAAGCAATGGCGCGCCTCACTGCCGCTGCGCATTGCCCTGCCCGCCGCGCTATTGGCGCTCTATCTCATCGCCGCCGCCCCCGGCACAGCCATCCGTCAGGCCGCTTTCCCACCATCACCTCCTTTGCCCGCACTGGTCATCATGACCGCCGCCTTTACCGGTTTTGCCCATCTAGAGCTATTGTTGTTAGCGCCGTTTTCGCTGGTCTTTTGGCTGTTATTCATGGGCTGGTTGGGCTACCAATTGCATACAGGCGATACCGCATCTTTGCGCCGTCACCGTTGGCGGCTTATTGGGGCGTTGTTATTATTTGGCGCTGTGCTCATCGCCGCCCCCATCGCCTCAGCCGCTTATGCCATGTCGCGCTATTTACCCGCCCGCGCCAATACCACCCCGCTTTACACCCTCGCGCTCATCATGGCCGCTTGCGCTTATGTCGCTGGCGCTGCCCTGCGCACAAAACGCCACCCATCAGGGCGTGTGCCCCGTCCGTTGTTGGCGTTGCTGGTCGCCTTTATGGTGCTTGGCCTTGGACAAACCTTGCTGAACAGTCTGCGCCAAACGACACATATGCGCACATTCAACCGTGAATGGTACGCCATCCACGCCCAGCTGCAAGCGGCTGTCTCTCGTGGTGATACTGAAGTGATCATCACGCCGTTTACTTTTGATTTGGGCAATATGATACACGGCGCGCCACCACAAGACCCGTTTCACCCGCAAGTGCGCACGTATGGCAATCTGGCGCAGTATTATGATTTAACGCGCGTCATCCCACAGGGGGATAACGGGCAGAATGCTGGAGATGAGCAGTGAAGAAATGGCACATTATCCCTATTAGTTTGGCTGTGATGGTTTGGGCATTTGTATTTGTCTTTGGCGTTCGTGGTTTCGATTTCACCGATAATGGGTTTTACCTATTGACCCTGCGTGATTATCAAAACATCAGTATCGATAGCCGCTGGTTTGGCGCGCTGGTCGGCTATCTTTACGATTTCAGCGGCGGCAACCTCGTTCTGCTACGACTCACTGGCATGGCCATTATGTTGCTTTCCACTGCCGCGCTGAGCTACATGGCCTTACGCTACACCCATGCTATATCCCCCCCAGCGCTCTCCATCGCGCTCGCTGGTGGTGCACTCTACTATGGCTGGTGGTTAACAACACCCAGTTATAACTGGCTCGTGATTGCTGGCTTATGTTGGTATCTCATTGGCCTGCTCATCCTCTCTGAATTGCCCACCTCAACATGGCAGTTTATCGGCGGCTTGTTATTAGGGTGCGGCATAACCGCAGTGGCATGGGGCAAGCTCACCAGCGCTGCGGTGGCTGTCGCGCTAACCGCCCTCTTATGGCTGGCCTATCGCCGTCGCGTTCCTCTGATGCGCACATGGCTAGCGGGCATACTCATTGGGGCGGGGCTGGTCGTGGGATTAGGCCTACTGCGTGAGCCATCTTTAACCGCTGGGCTGGAAAAATTGCGGTTGGCTTCACAACATCAATTCTTGTTGCGGGCAGATGAGAACTTGTTTTTCACCCGTTTTATTCGCGCCCCCTTGTTTGGGCTTTTGCGTATCGCTATCGAAGTTTTGGTGATTTTATCGCCAGCATTATTCATCTTGGTTTTGTTACTCATCTGGCGTTTCCGCGCCCCTTCTCGGCGGCATACACGCCTTTGGCGCTGGGGGATTAACGCTGTGTTGGTCATCGGTATGGCGCTTGCCTTATTACAGGTGCGCCATTTTCACCATATTGGGCGCTGGGTGTTGAGCCTTTATGCGCTGTGGTTGCTCATCGCGCTGATAGAGAAAACAGTGACGCGCCGCCACCTTGTCGTTGTTGGTGGCCTCTTTATGTTGTCGCTGGCGACAAGTTACGGCACAAATAATATCTACATCATTCACGCTGGTTTATCCGCTTTCTTCTTGCTGCTGGCGGTTGTTATCCTCATCAGTTTACAAGATAGCGTATCTCCTCTATTTCTCGCCCTGCTTGGCTGCTCTGTCTTGGTGGTGATGGTGATTACTGCTCGTCAGCCGTATCGCCAGCCCGCGCCTTTGTGGGAGATGCAAACGCCGATTGAGCTGCAGCATGATGGCAGCGGCGATATAGTATTGCTCGACGAAGAGACGGCGGCTTATCTACAAACCTTGCAAGAGGCCGCCCGCAACAACGGGTTTACATCGCATACCCCAATTATCGACCTTAGCGGGCGCTCTCCGGGTGTTATCTATGCCCTAGATGGCACAAGCTACGGGTTTATGTGGCTATTGGGTGGGTACGCTGGTAGTCTTGAGGCGACCCGTTTTGTCCTTGAACATTGGCCAGCGGACGCGCTTCAAGCGGCGTGGATTATTACGTCAAATGGTGACCGTTCTGTTCCATCGTCTGTATTAGCAGATGTTGGTCTCTCGTTCCCGCAGGGATATACCCCCATCATAGAAGTAACCTCTCCCATCTTCAATGAGCAGCATACCCTCTGGCGCAGGGATGGGGAGTAAATGAAATGCTCGGTAATATGCCAATGAATTTCTGAGAGGTTCTTCCCCCCCTTTTTGGCGGCAGTGCCATAAGAATGCTAAAATAGGCACTATGGCTGTTAAGTGCAGCGCCGCACCCTGACGGCGCGCGATGAGGAGTTGATAACTATGCCCCGATGGCACACGTTTTCCCAGTTTATCGACGAGGCAGAACGCCAGCCCGATGATGATGTGCGGCAGCAGATGGTCAATGATTTGCTGGCCGAACGCCCGCATTGGCCGTGGGTAGAAGGCCGCCGCGCCACATTCATTTATTCACGCATGGGCATCCGCAGCGTCGCCGTCAATCTAGATACCCTGCCCGGCGACCCGCCTTTTGCCCGCATGACCAATTTGCAGGGCACAACGCTCTGGTATGTACAACTGACGTTTGAAGCGGATGACCTGCTGGACTATATGCTTGCGATTGATGACCCCATGACGCCGCTCAAAACGGAGACCGATATTGTCGGGCGCGTGGCGCGGCATTGGCGTACCGACCCGCTCAATCCCTTACGAATGCACACCGCCCAGATGGATGTTTCGATTTTGCGAATGCCCAAAGCGCGCCCCTTCCCAGATTGGTCTGCCATGCCCAATGTGCCGCGCGGGCGCGTTAAAGAGCACCGCTTCAGCAGCGCTCAGATGAACTTCACCGACCGCAAGCTATGGGTATATACGCCGCCCACCTATAACCCCCACGATGACCGCGAATATCCGCTCTTGATTTTGCTCGATGGGCAATGGGCGGTTGGGCCGTTACAAATCCCCTATATTGCCGATACGCTGATTAAGCACGAACGGCTAGAGCCGGTGATTATCGCCATGAAGCAAAGCGGCCCCCAGCAAATGCGCAATCGCGATTATATCAGCAACGACCGCCACTATAACGCCTTGCTGTTGGAACTATTGCCCTTCCTCCAGTCACAATATCGCATTGATGCGATCAATCTCGGCGTTGGCGGCGTTGGCGTTGGGGCGATTGCTGCCGCCCATGCCGCGCTTAAAAACCCC
>WGEI01000344.1 GCA_015492875.1 Anaerolineae bacterium
ACGCTGCACCGATAGCCAGTGAGCCAGTATCTCCCATAAAGAGTTGGGCGGGATGGGCGTTATACCACAAAAAGGCAAAGAGCGCCCCGACCATAATGAAGCAGAACTGCACTAGGAAAACCTGCCCTTGAATGAAGGCGATAACGCCATAAGCCGCGAAGGCGCTAGCCGTAATAATGCCGGCAAGCCCATCTAAACCGTCGGTTAGGTTAACGGCGTTGGACATGGCAACAATGATGAAAGCTACAATAGGGATGAATAAAATCGGGCTTATCGAGATAGAAACGGGCAATAGCGGCAGGTCAATTTCATTGGCAAAGGAGAAGCCGCCTTCGTAAAGAGAGATGATACCCGCAACAATCAAAGCGAGGAGGACTTGGCCGAGAAATTTGGCGCGGGGAGAAAGGCCTTCGCCCAACACCCCGCGCGACTTTTGGATGCCTTCCCAGTCATCGATAAACCCCAGAAAGCCATACCCCAGCAAAACCGCCAACACCAGAAAGATACTCGCACCTTCACCAGATTGCACTACACGGGCGATATTGAGGGCGAAGGTAATCGCTACGACGGGGAGAAGAATCATGATGCCGCCCATAGTCGGCGTGCCGATTTTCTTCTCGTGAACCGTATCGAGCAACTCGGCACGAATGAGTTTTCCAATCTTCAGGCGGCGCAAAATCTCCACAAAGGGGCCGCCCCAAATAACCCCTAAAAGAAAGGCGATAGCCCCAACAGAGAGCGAAAAAGGCAAAGCTCCAGTCATAATGAAAACGCTTTCCTCAAATTCTCATGATATGCGAAATCACTCGCTACCGGTTCACTTCTTCCACGACGCCACCTTGAGATTGAATGGCGAGGCGAACATCATCCGGTGGAATTTCCATCAAAATCACCAAGCGTTCGGCAATACGGCGAAATACGGGCGCTGCCACGACACTGCCCCAATAGCCAGTTGGGCGGTCTAGCTTGACGAGAACCACCACTTGGGGGGCATCGGCGGGCAAGAAACCGATGAATGAGGCAATGGACGCATCACGCTCATAGCCCAGTGGTGATGAAATCTCAGCCGTGCCCGTCTTGCCCGCAACAGCATAACCGGGGAGTTGGGCATTTTCCAGCGATTCATTGACCGTGCGCACCATCATCTCTGTGACAATATCCGCTGTGCGTTTGGATACAACGCGGGTTAATGCCGTTGGTTGGGTGGTATAAACATCAGAGCCATCGACAATTTGATAGACAACACGCGGCTGCATCATCAAACCATCGTTAGCAATAGCAGCGAAAGCGGTAATCATTTGCAAAGGGGTTACAGAAATGCCCTGCCCAAAGCTATTTGTGCCTAAATCGCTCTCACTCCAATCATCATCATAAGGCGTCTTGAGGATTCCAGCCTCTTCACCTTGCAGGTCTACCCGTGTTGGCTGGCCGAACCCAAAACGCGCCAACATACGATAGAAATCTTCCCACCCCATCTCTTGAGCAATCGTTGCAGCGCCAACATTTAGCGAGTTGACAAGCACTTGTGCAGTATCTACAACCCCATAAGCCCTGCGTTCTGCGTTTTCGATGCGAATGCCGCCAATGTCGATAAAGCCCTGATCGTTATACGTCCAATCTGGGGTAATGACGCCAAGCTCTAAGGCCGAAGCCACCGTCACGACTTTCATCACCGAACCCGGCTCATAGACTTCGCTAATGGCAGGGTTGCGGAAAACGGTTTCATCGGTGACCTCAAAATAGGTATTGGGGTCAAAAGAGGGATAGCTGGCCATAGCCAAAATATCGCCATTGCGCGGGTCCATGACGATAATCGTGCCGCCAGTAGCGCCAGTTTGGGTAATCGCCAGTTGCAGCTCTGTTTCGATGAGGAACTGTATATCGCGGTCTAATGTTAAAACGAGGTCGCTGCCGCGGTCGCTTTCGGGAATATCTTGCGGCAGGTCGAACGGGATAGTGCTCACATCCTGATTGCGAACGCGCCCAGCTAATTGTTGTTGGTAGTATCCTTCGACGCCATTATATCCTCGATAATCTTGTGGGTCGCCAGCAACAAAGCCCAGAATATGCGCGGCTAATGTTCCTTGTGGGTAAAAACGGCGGGGGATGGGTTCGCGGGTGATGCCACGCACGGTTTGCTGTAGGCGCGCCACTTCTTGCCCAACTTCTGCGCTTACGGGGCGGGCGATTGAGACCCATGACGCCTCAGAAGTAAGCTGGTGATAAATTTCAAGTTCTGAGCGATTGAGAAGAGCGGCCAGCTGAGTAGCAACGTCACGCGGGTTGCTGATGAGGTTAGGGCTTGCGCCGATACCATACTGAAAGGTATTGACGGCTAAAGGTTCACCATTGCGGTCATAGATAATACCGCGCTCGGAAGTCACACGGATTGTGCGCTGGTAGTTGGCATCGCGGCGCAATTGAAAATCGCGCGCCACCTCAGGCGGCAACCACTGAAATGTGAATAAGCGCAAAATGAGAATGGTGCTGATGATGAGCAGCACAACAATCACGACAGGTAAGCGCTGCCGTAGCATCTCCTGTTGCGGTGAAGTGGTGTTGTTGGCGGCTTGCCGCTGCATTATCTATTCTCCCGCATTTGAAAAACCTTCGAACTGGGCGCGCAGGTTATCTAATTGTTGTTGCAACCAGCCCCCAAAGGATTCATCATAAACAGGCAGTTGCGGCTCTTCGTCCTGTAAAGGCGCAACTGTTTCATCACGATGGGGATTATACCCCTCAATCACCAAATATTCGATTTGGTCTTGCCCAGCAGGCACAAACCCCAATTCACGGGCGCGCGCCAACAAGCGAGGCACACTGCGCAATTCCGCAATTTCGGCGCGTAGTTGTTCATTCATGCTTTGCAGTTCGTTGCGCTCGGCGATGAGGTCGGCCAATTGGCGGCCTGTCGTCGCGTTTGAAGATACCTGTGAGAGATATAACACGCCGATAATGAGGGCAATAATAACCCCAAGTGTGGCCAAAGCGGCGGCTTGATTTTGTGGACGCCAACGCCTACGGCGCAGGGTGTGTTGAATCCAATTTTGAGACATACCAACCTCCCTACCCCAATTTTTCCACAACACGTAATTTTGCGCTGCGGCTACGCGGGTTTTGCGCTATCTCGTCCTCATCTGCCACGAGTGGTTTGCGCGTTATCAAATGCACTTGGGCTTTACGCGTGGGCATAGATGCCATGCCTGGGGGTGGTACAAGTTCGGCGGCGGCATCTCGAAAATACCGTTTGACGATACGGTCTTCCAAACTATGGAAGCTAATCACACCTAAGCGCCCCCCCGTACGTAGAAGCCCGATTGCGATAGGCAACACCGTCTCAACAGCTTGCAATTCCTCATTAACAGCGATGCGCAAAGCCTGAAAAACGCGGGTGGCGGGGTGGATATGGTCTTTTCGCCCCTTTTGCTTTTTCGGGCGCGGCACAGTTCGGGCGATAAGGTCGGCCAGTTGGCGCGTTGTGGTTAAAGGCCGCGCTTTCACCACCGCGCGGGCGATTTGGCGGCTATAACGCTCTTCGCCATAACGAAAGAAAATTTCGGCCAATTGCGTTGCATCGTATGTATTGAGAATGTCAGCAGCAGTCGGCAAATCTGAATTGAGATTAAATCGCATGTCTAGCGGCGCATCATAGCGAAAGGCAAAGCCGCGTTCGGGGGTATCCAGTTGCATAGAGGAAATGCCCAAATCGAGCAGAATGCCGTCCACAGCATCCCAGCCCAGCCGCCCCGCTTCTGTCGCCATAGTGGTATAGGAGGCGTGAACAATATGGGCGCGATCGCCATAAGCGGCAAGGTTCTCTCGTGAAATAGCTAAGGCCTGCGGGTCAATATCTAGGCCAAGCACTTCCGACACGCCCGCCTCAAGAAAAGCGCGGGTATGACCACCAGCGCCTAATGTGCCGTCGATAACCCGTTGTGGGGGCTTATCCCTATTAGGAATGAGCGCATCTAAAACCACCTTAAGCAAAACAGGCGTATGGAACTCTGATGGTGCTTCGGTCATACTTTACCAATCTAAAATTAGCGTATGGTCAGCTTCCGCAAGGGCGCGGGTGACACCATCCAGTGTAACTTGCCAATGGTCTGGATTCCAGAGTTCGATAAAAGTTTCCATGCCAACAATGAGGACTTCGCCATCTAAAGCGGCGTATTGGCGCAAGTAAGGGGGGATTAGAATGCGTCCTTGCCTATCTAAAGATAGTTCTACCATGCCAGAAAACATCAAACGGCGCAAGGCACGGGCTTTAGGGTCGGTAATAGGGAGGCGGTTTAGCTGCTCAGAAATACCGCGCCATGCATCAGGCGGGAAAATAATCAAATTGCGGTCTAAACCCCGTGTCAATACAGCGCCAACCGGCAAATTAGACCGGTAACGCGCCGGAATAATCAACCGTCCTTTTTTATCCAGATGATGAGAATATTCGCCCCAAAACATGCGCGACCCCACGCCAAGAGATAGCTTAACGATGCGTTCAGTATACCACATTATCCCACATAAAGCGGCAAAAATCCCACAAATTGCCTAGTGCGTATCACTAGAGAATGCCAAATGTAGCGGTTATAATAATGAGGAGGCGAACAAGTGCTCTAATGCTTGAGAAAGACTGGTATGAGCTACCAACCATCCGAACATATTCAAGCCATTTTGGCCAGCTTACCATTGAAGCCCGGCGTTTATTTAATGAAGGACGAAAAGGGCGGAATTATTTATGTCGGTAAAGCAAAGCGCTTACGGCATCGCGTGCGCAGCTATTTCACGACGAATGCAGATGGCCAGCCCAAAACGCTGAAAATGCGCGCTTTAGTGCACGATATAGAAG
>WGEI01000345.1 GCA_015492875.1 Anaerolineae bacterium
CTAGATGAGCGACCTGTACTTTTATGGCAGGTCGCTTTTTGCTTACTGAACAAACTAAGCTACGGCTTCGCAACGTTCACGAGCGATTTTCCAATTTGCATTTGACTTAACGCCCAATCAAGGGCACAATTCCTAAGTGTCCTTGACTTTTCATATGGTATAGTTCTACGCGCGGCGCCAGCCATTGGCGAAAGGACGTACAGGTGTCAGAAGTAGATAATCTCATCGGTAAACAGTTTGGCGATTATAAGCTGACCAGTAAGCTGGCCAGTGGTGGCATGTCTCAAATATATATGGGGGTGGATGTAAAATTGCAGCGGCAAGCTGCGGTGAAAATCCTCACGCCAGAGATGACCGCCGCCGATGAGTTTCTCACCCAGCGCTTCGAACGCGAGGCGCGCGCTGTTGCGGCATTAGAGCACGATAATATCATCACAATTTACCAGTATGGCGAGCAAGATGGCATTTACTTCCTCGCTATGAAGTACATTCCCGGCAAAGACTTGGCACAAGAATTGCGGGAACTGCGACGCGCGGGCAAACGCATGGCCCCAGAGCGCGCGTTACATATTTTAGAGCAGGTGGCCTCCGCACTGGATTATGCCCATCTCAAAGGCGTCATTCACCGCGATATTAAGCCCTCTAACATTCTAATTGACCAGCACGATAAAGCCGTATTGACCGATTTTGGCCTCGCCCTGCGCTTACAAGTTGACCAAACGCTGGGGACGGCCTTCGGCACGCCGCGCTATATCTCGCCAGAACAGGCGATGGCCTCTGAGCGGGCTGTGGCACAGAGCGATATTTACTCGCTGGCGGTGATTGTCTTCGAGATGTTGACGGGCGAAGTGATGTTTAAGGGGTCTACCCCGATGGAAATCGCCCTCGCCCATATTAGCGAAACGCCACCACCGCCGCGCTCTATCAATCCGGATATTCCAGTCGAAGCGGAAGACGAAATCCTGAAGGCATTGAGCAAAATGCCGGAAGACCGCCACGCAACAGCGACGGAATTCATCGAAGCGATTAAGCGTGCTTATGAAAAAGCGGACGAAGACCCAACAGCGGTGCAAACGCCCACCCCCACGACGGCTAGCGGCGATGTAGCGGCGCATGCGCCCGACCGCACGCCCATTTTCGCCGATGATGAAATGCGCGAAGCGATTGAAGAGCATCGCTCGCGGGTAGAAAAGCGGCAGCGCGCCCTCGAAACGGAAGGCACGAAACCTGCGCCCTCTCCCGGCGAGCGCATCTTGAAACCCTTCCTCGTCTTGTTTACTTTAGTTGCGGCGTTGGCGGTGATTGTCGTTGTGGTGCTGGTGGCGGGGAATAATCTCGGCGGCGCCATACCACCGACCCCTTCAGCATCAGCCTTAGCGACGGGCACAGCCCAAAACAGCGCTCTACCCGCCATTATGGAGCCAAGCGATACGCCAACGGCGACGCCAACCGATACCCTGACGCCAACCGATACGCCAACGCCATCGGATACGCCAACCCCGACCGATACCTATACGCCAACTGATACGCCGACGGCGACAAACACATTCACGCCGACACATACGCCAACCAATACCAATACGCCAACCATTACACCGACGCCATCGGATACACCCACCCCAACGGCGACATTCACACCTACGCCTTCATTGACGCCCATTATTTTGCCAGAAGGCGAGCTAGTGACCGTGCTCTATAATGAACAGGCGTTGGTCTTCCGCAACGATAGCAGCAAGTATCTGGACATCAGCAACTTGCGCTTTACACAGGGAGACTTGACATTTGGCCAGCAAGACCTAATAGACACTGTGCTTGAACCGCAAGAATGCGTCATTATCGTTTTGCAGCGCCCCGGCGTGAGCGTGCCCGCAGACTGGGAATGCAATAATGCCCAATCTACCCAATACACGCGCCAACAAGCGGCGGGTTTATTCTGGCGCAATATCGGCAATGGCGAGACCTTCACCATCTACTGGGATGAGGCGGTTGTGGCCACTTGCGACACGGTGGAACGTGGCGGTTCTGGAGAGTGCTTAGTCGGCTGGCCAGCGGTGACATCGCCCTAACCTAACGCGACAACAACGCACTGCCACCGCATCTCTGACTGTCAAAAAAAGTTGTGCTACAATGCGAAACATGGACAAACAGCATCACATCCGTGCACTTTTATTCATCTGCTGGATGGCTTTCGTTCTGATAGCCTGTAACTTGGGCACATCGGAAGAAGCGCCCATCCTTGAAGCACGCCCCAGCCCAACCCCTGCGCCGACAATCGGCTATTCGCCTTTAGGGGATGCCGAGTTACCGGGTCAAGCGGCGGCGGTCTCCAATTTGCGGGGGGCAGAGCTTTTGAACCTGCTCAATGAGGTGGAAACAGACCGCCTCATCGCCCATATTGGCACGCTACAGGGCTTCTATACTCGCCATGTCAATTCAGAGAAAAATAGTGATTCGCGCGGCATTGGGGCGGCACGGCGCTACCTCGAAAGCCAATTTGAGCAGATGCAGAATGAATCGCAGGGCGCGTTACAGTATTTCACCCACCCCTTCGAGTTAGTCTATAATGGCGAGACCACGCTACAGTACAATGTCGTGGCGACCATCACCGGCACAGAACCCAACGCTGGTGTCATCCTAGTAGGCGCGCATTATGATAGTGTGTATCTCGACCTTGATGATGCTGAGGCCTTTGCGCCGGGGGCTGCTGATAATGGCTCTGGCGTCGCTGTTTTGATTGAGCTGGCGCGGATTTTGAGTAAGCGCCCACACCGCATGACCATTATGTTCGTGGCCTTTTCGGCGGAAGAGGTGGGGCGCATTGGTAGCCGTCGCTTTGTCGAAGAATATATCAAACGCTTGAATATCCCGCTGGTGGCGATGTTCAATTTGGATGCGCTGGGGAGCAATAACGACAAGCGGGGCAATGTACAAGATAATTTGCTGCGGGTTTATAGCGCTGGGCCAGATAATTCCCCGTCACGCCAATTGGCACGGATGGTGAATTTCATAGCGTTCAACTATGGGCCGGGTACAGACCTCGTGATTTATGAAGATATTGACCGCGAGGGGCGCTATGGCGACCATGAATCCTTCAGTGAATCGGGATATGCGGCAATTCGCTTCATCCAATCACTGGAAGAGCATCCCAACGGCTCTCCAGAAGACATTGTGCAAGATATTGAGCCGGCGTACTTAGCGCAAAACGCCAAAACGCTGCTGGCTGTGGTCACTGCGCTAGCTGATGGCCCCCGCCCGCCGAGAAATATCTCGCTGCGCGATGTTGGCGGGGGGTTGCGGCGTGTCGTCTGGGAGCCTGTGCCGGATGCGGTGAGCTATGTGATTGCGCTGCGTTCGCCGGGGTCTACGATATTCAACCAACAATTTGAAGTGACTGATAACTTCGTCGATTGGGATGGATTTAACTCGGCGCGGTTCGTCAGCTTTGCGATTGCGGCCAAAGATGCTAGCGGCCTCATTGGCCCCCTTTCTGCCGAATATGCCATTCCCTAACGCGCTGTTTTGCCCCTCGCCGCGCCCGATGAGCTTTGCTACAATCGCCGCAATGTTTCAGCAGCGGTAAAGTTGCCATGAGCGAGCATGATACCGAACAACCCACCACGCCAGCGGAGGCTGTTGAGCCTATTGAGCCACAGGAAGCGGAACGTATTCTCCAACAGGCCATCCGCAAGCGCTTGGGCGATGATTGGGACGACGAGGAAACAGGCTGGCGGCTGGTGAGCAGCCACGCTTATATGGCGCGGTTGACGCGCGGGCGGCGCAATATCGATTTTTACGTCGACTTGCTGGGCGAGGTGACAATCGAGGAGAAGGAGATTTCTCCGGCGCAAGAGACCGGTCGCTTGTTCGCTTGGATGCTGCTTTTAGGCTCGTTATTAATCGCGCTGGCTCTGGCGCGCATAGCCGGACTGCTATAATCCCCCTTTTTCGAGGCCAAAACCCACTATGACAACAAACTCTCATACGCATATTACCCTTCGTACAGCAACAGAGGCGGACATCCCGCGCATCACGGCGTTCATTCGGCCATTTGTTGAGGAAGGGCGGCTGTTGCCGCGCACCTTTAACGAGTTGGAAG
>WGEI01000346.1 GCA_015492875.1 Anaerolineae bacterium
CCTATGCCTATAGCGCCCCACCCCTCCGCTTGAAGCGCCGCCCCATTTTTGACCTATTAACACACGCCATTTTTGTTGAAACATACCCATATGTTGTCTGCTTGGTGCTGTTGCAATTGACGCCATCGCTATTGGATGCCGTGCTCATCACGGGCTTCTTTTTAGCATCGCTCTCTGCTCAATTAGAGCAGCAGGCGCGCGACTATGAACGAGACAAACGCACTGAAGGCAACTTCACCACATGGGCGGGGGTGAAAACAACCGCATGGCTATTGCGAACAACTACGGCCTTACTGATGCTCTTGATGATAGGGGCATTTTTAAGCGACATCATTCCGTTAGAACTCGCGCCATTTGGTTTTATTGTGTCGCCACTGTTGATACACCGCTTTATGCGAGATGTGCAACAACCGCGCTCGACATGGCTCACCTACTTCACTGTGCTCGCTGGCGCGGCCTATACGGGCATTTTGTTGCTGGGCGCGCGGTAATCCCCCCCACAACGCGGCGGGGCAATATATACCCCACCGCGAGCAGTGTGAAACGTTAGCGGGTCATCATCTGGACGTAGCCATCTCCCAAGCCCACCATCGCATAAGCCATGATCAAATCATCCACCTGCACCAGACCAGCATATACCGCAGTGACAACCGCCGTCGAGCCATCCATTTGGGTGCTCAGTGCGAAGTAAATCGTGACCTCATCCACGCTATAAGGCGCAAACTGGTAGGCTGCCAAGGCGGGATAGACGGATTGGAGCAAGGCGATGCGGCTAGCGTCGTCCGCAGGCAATGTGCCGCTGAAGAAATTGGCATATGTGCCTACTGATGCGGTATTGAGCTGAAGCTGTAAGCTATCAACATCAACGGCGCAAGCGGGGTTATCGGCACAATCTGCCACATAAACCACACCGCCACCATCGGCGAATATCCCCCAGTAGGCCGTAGCGGGCAGGGTTGAAACCTCTTCCAATAATGTTTGCATATCTGATGGCAAACTGCTCATCACTTGCGAGATAAGCTCGGCATAAACATCCTCATAGGTTGTAATGTCGTCAACCGTTGTGGTGAAGCTACCGGCATAAATGGGCGATACAACGCGCCCTAGCTGCTCGGCGGCAAACGAGACAACCACCTGATAAGCCTCTGGAGAGCTTTCTAGTGATAGACCTGCTAGCACATCCTCATAGGATTCAAGGCTGCTAAGGTCATAGGGCAAGGTATAATTCTCTAACTCTGCCATCAGCTCATCGTAGGTGGGCAGGTCTTCGGGAACGGTGATAGTTTCTAGCTCGCTCATCAGTGAGTCTAGATTGAGACTGTCAATATTCCATGTGGGAATGACGACATCTTCCCCCAATGCGGGCAAGGTCACCTGTATATTAGGCACTTGGATGGTGGGCACGGCGGGAATTTCAATCGTAGGCACTTGCACATTGGGTACTTGTATCGTCGGCATTTGAATACTGCCGGGCGCTGCTGGCGTCCGCCTGCCTCCACCGGGCTGGGCGGTTACAGGTTCGATTGGCGCAAGGAATAAAACAAGCATCAAAAGTAAAGCAAAACTACTCATTGTTATGATGAATGGTCGTGTTCGCATGTTTACAAACCCTTCTGCTTAGCTGTCCCTATAGTCCATTGTACGGCGAATTGCGCCCTAAAAAACGAAAGCTTTGACAAGGTGTTTAAGCGTAATAGATTGGGTTCAACAAGTTAGCTGGACTGTATAAGCGCCGCGCTGAAAATAAGGAATGTTGCTCCACCTCAGAGGTCATGGGCTGCTTTTTGAGCTAGTAAACAACCATGACCAGCATCAGGCTAAAAGGTTTCAATCACTTGTGACCAATGTAACAAGCAAAGGTGTGAGAGGGGGCATTAAACTGGGGAGGCGAAAGTAAAGCGGCAGTGCCGAGATATTAATCAACGATGGCGAGCACTTCGGCAATCACCTGCTCTAAACTGTGCTCCATAGCATACTGCTGGGCATCGGCGAGGACACGTGGGCAAATACGGCTTTCTAGCTCCAGC
>WGEI01000347.1 GCA_015492875.1 Anaerolineae bacterium
CTTAAAACGGGGGCTTGGGGGTGGTAAACCCCCATCCAACTGGCGCAAGTTCGTTTTATGGGGCGCTGCCCCATGCCCCGCAAGGGAGCGGCTGAAAACTTCAGCTCGGCCCCCTTGACCCCGTTGGGCGAATGCACCGCATTCGCAAAGTGAGATAAAGGTGAGCGTGGCGCTAGAGTTGGGCGGTTGCGGTAGGTTGTGCTAGTGCTGCGTTTGATGATACTCCGAAATAGGATTTTTAAGGATGACAATCCTTAAAACGGGGGTTTGGGGGTGGTTAGCCCCCTGGAGTTTGGCGTTTCTTGCAAAAAAGAAACCCTTTTGACTTATTGAAGAGATATAATAAAGCAAATAAGGTCTCAAGCATATATAGCTATAATAAAAAGCCGCCTCATAAAGAGACGGTTTGATACCTTCACTCTGATTCGGGTTAAGGTACTCTAGCCCCGCGAGTGCCGCCGCATCCAAATGGCCAGCTCCAACAGAATCCGGTACTGTCATATATTTCCCAATATGTCCCTATGCAATTGGTGTTGCCAAAAAGTCTCAAAGGTGTATTGGGAATGCCATCTTTCCAAATAGACCAAATTCCAGAAGTCGTTGATGCACATGAGGTATTGTTATATACATTCTTGAGCCATCCATTGTAGAAAGAATGGGCAAAGAGCGCCCAGTGATTAGAAGATAATGTCATTGATGACTCTGGCTGACCTGAATCATATCCTTCTGGCGGAGCGGGGAATTCGTAATCGGGGAATAGCGTATCAAGCCGTGCCATCTCTCTCCGCGCTATCTCTCTATAGGCCGCAAGCTCACGCTCAGTATTGAAACAGATACCTCTATTTATTGTTTTAGCCAGATAGTCTTCTACGTTGGGGACTTGTGAACAGTACAGATATTCACCATGTGCCTCACGTTCATTGAATATAACCATGAATTCATCTGGCGATAGCATTTGGCCATAGTATTCAATGACGGGTTGGCGCATTTCCTGACCAATAGCAGCAATAGCAGTCATTAGCAGGATGAAAAGAAGTAGCAATTTCTTCTTATGCTTCCCGAAAAAGGCCATCCATATGCTCCTTAATCATACATAACTTACAGAAATGGTAGTGGCTGCCAATTGAATAACGATGTTAATTATATAATAGTTAAGTTTCAATGGCGTGTCAAGCAAGCGTAACAGGTACATGTAACTGTTATGCGGGGTGCTGTCCCATGCCAAAGTTGGTTGCGAGGGTTTCACCCTCACGCTCCCACCACTTTTTCGTAAAAAGTGGGCAAAAACTTTTTTCGGCGAACGCCCTCGCTGCGCGAGTGGCCTTCGCAAAATGGTTAGCGTTGGATGACTGCGGTAGTGCAACCTAGCGCCATGTTTGATACTATTCCCTAACAGGATTTTTAAGGCTAGTCGTCCCCGGCGACTAGCCCTGAGACAGGGGGTTTGGGGGCGGTTAGCCCCCATCCAACTGGCGCAAGTTGGTTGCGAGGGTTTCACCCTCGCGCTCCCACCACTTTTTCGTAAAAAGTGGGCAAAAACTTTTTTCGGCGAACGCCCTCGCTGCGCGAGAGGCATTCGCAAAATGGTTTTGCTTTGTTTGCTTGGCGTTAAAGTTGGATTGTTGCGGTAGTGCAACCTAGCGCCATGTTTGATACTATTCCCTAACAGGATTTTTAAGGCTTAAAACGGGGGTTTGGGGGCAGTCCGCCCCCGTAAAAACTACACTTCTATCTAGCATTTTATCCAACTTGCGCCGTTTCCCTTTTTTGGTGTTGAATACAGCAAAATTAATCAAGATACAGAAAGGTATGCCATGAAATCCATATCCTTACTCTGTCTTATCGTGGTGATGCTATTCGCCGCCTGCCAATCGAAACAATCACCTGCGGAAGCCGTCGCCGCTTTGCCCGTTGGCGACCCAGCTAAAGGCGCAGAACTTTTCCAACAATCCATCGGGGGAGCGCCAGCATGTGCCAGTTGCCATACGCTGGATGGCAGCCATCTGGTTGGCCCTAGCATGGCGGGTTACGGCCAGCGAGCCGCCACCAGAGTAGAGGGTGAGAGCGCTCAAGTTTACACCTATCGTTCCATCATCACCCCAGCGGCGCATTTAGTTGCGGGATATAACAACTTGATGTACACCGAATACAGTCGGAAGCTAAATGAGCAACAAATCGCTGACTTAATCGCATTTCTACTCCAACAGTAGGGAGGATAAGCACTATGGAAGATGTATTGATTGTTGTACTGCGTGCTGTGCATATTTTGCTGGGCACACTCTGGTTTGGCTTTGGGATGCTGGCCATGTTGATATTGCATCCAGCAGCAGAGCGCATGGGCGAAAGAGGCCTCACCCTGTTGCGCCTATTTTACGGGTATACGCGCTTTGGGATAGCGATGCCCATTGTTTCAATTGGCACAACCCTCGCCGGTGTCATCTTGTGGCTCATGCGATCGGATGGCCTCACCGATTTAGTGGCATTCACCTCAACGGGGGACTTGGTGATGATTGTCGGCGCAGTGGCCGGCTTAGCGGCTTTTGGACATGGCGTGGCGGCAACGGGCAAATACTCAGAAGCCTTTGCCAAAGCCTCAATCGCCTATGACGAAAACCCCAGCGATGAGAACATGACGGCATTAAAAGCGGCCAAAACCAAGCTAGACTTACACGGTCGCATCAGCGGATGGATGATGTTAGTTGCTATAGTTTGCATGACAAGCGCGCGCTATCTCGCCTAAAAATTTAGGGGGTAAAACTCGCTGAGACAACAAAACTATTGGCTAATTTTTCCCAAAATATAGCGGGGTAAAACGACACTATCGAGCATCCACTACGCTGCATTTTAGCCTCGATTGGGGGATGAAGGATGTGCGCTGAAAAGAGACGGGCGTTCGAGATGAACGCCCGTTTTTATTGAGCACTTCCCACGAGTTTGCTCCCTCGATAGCGCTCAATGAGAGGCGATCAAGGCCTGTCGTGGCAGCCCCATTTATCCCAAATGAGCGCGTTTTTAGATGTGCCAAACTTTATCCCAAATCGCCCACTCCCCCACTCCCCCCACCC
>WGEI01000348.1 GCA_015492875.1 Anaerolineae bacterium
GTTACAGGGGCTTGAAGCTATTTGTGCTTGATAAGAGGCTTTGCTTGCATTGCAGCTGTTAAGATTGCTTGTCCATGCGATAGTAAAACAGTAGTTTTTATATAACTTGCCCAATGAAAATTAGCATTTATGCCTATTGCACGTTTGGCTTTCTGTGTTATCCTCTGGCTCGAATGAACTATCTATGCTTTTGAAGAGTGAGTATCATGTTTAACACCTTGTTCATCATCAAAAAGGAAAAGAAGCCAAGCCGCATCTAGTGTGGGTGGTTTGCTTTCCTGCGGGATGAACGTCGGAATTTGTGAGAGAGCCGCCCACGAGGCGGTTTTTTGATTTATAGGGATAAGCATATGTTACGCCAATTGCCTTTCAATACTGTTGACAGCAAGAAGAAGGTTAAGAAGATGCCAGACCACGGTTCTGGATAGTGGCGCTTGTCCCTAAACTGGCTTGCTTACTAAGCCGCCATCCAGAACTATATTGGATGGCGGTTTTTATTTTCGTCCTGTGAATGCATCTATCTAATTTGTGAAGAGGTGAAATCATGACAAACAATAACGCACTTTGCCCAGAATGTGATGCAGAAGTAACAATTCCTGCTGATGCCATGCTTAATGAACTCGTTGCTTGCCCAGATTGTGGCGCAGAGCTAGAAATCATCAGCCTTAACCCCATAGAGTTAGACCTAGCGCCAGAAGTCGAAGAGGACTGGGGTGAATAAAATGCGCATCGCATTACTTGTCACCCACATCCGCGCAGAGGAGAAACTTTTACTGCAGGCCTTCGCAGCTGAAGGCTTGCAGCCAGATATTATTCTTGACCGTGACCTGAATTTTGACCTCACACAAGGTGCAGAGCAGCTTGCCCCCTCTGGCGACTCTTGGTCATCCTACGCCCTTGTCTTTGAGCGTTGTGTCAGCACTTCGCGCGGCCTTTATGCCCTTGGTGTGCTCAATCGTTGGGGTGTTCCAACCATCAACACCTACGAAACCGCGTCCCTCTGTGCCGATAAAATTCAGACCACGCTTGTGCTTGCTGCTGCTGATGTGCCACAACCTGCTGCCCGCCTAGCGTTTACACCGGAATCAGCACTAAATGCCATCGAATCATTAGGCTATCCCGTAGTTCTCAAACCAGCAGTTGGTTCGTGGGGGCGTTTGTTAGCACGCGCCAATGACCGTGACGCTGCTGAAGCCATTCTTGAACATCGCCAATCACTAGGTTCATACAACCATCATCTCTTCTATGTTCAAGAATATGTTGAAAAATTAGGCCGTGACATCCGCGCTTTTGTTGTGGGAGACCGCACCATCTGTGCCATCTATCGTGAATCCCAGCATTGGATTACTAATACGGCACGCGGTGGGCGTGCTACTAATTGCCCCGTCACTTCAGAGCTTGAAGATGTATGCTATCGCGCTTCTCATGCTGTTGGTGGGGGCATCCTCGCCCTCGATATTTTTGAAACCCCAGATGGTGTGCTGTTAGTCAATGAAATTAACCACACAATGGAATTCCGCAATAGTAGTGAACCCACAGGCGTCGACATTGCCGCTGAAGTTGTTCGCTATCTTTTAGAACAAGCGAGGGTGGCTATATGATTCGCGCTTCAATTGTCGGTGGTAGCGGGTATACCGGTGGCGAACTGCTACGCCTTTTACACTTTCACCCTAATGTTGAAATCGCACAAATCACCAGTCGCGAACATGCTGGCCGCTATGTGTACATTGTCCACCCGAATATGCGCAACATCTCACGCTTACAATTTGTGCATCCCGATGCGCTAGAGCCTTGTGATGTGCTTTTCCTTTGCTTGCCACATGGCCAAACTGCTTCTCAAATTGACCGCTTTGCGTCATTAGCCTCTTATATCATTGACCTATCGGCAGATTTCCGCCTTGATGATCCCGCCAGCTATGAACGTTGGTATGGCCATGCCCATCCCGCACCAGAATGGCTGCCCCGCTTTGTTTACGGCTTACCAGAACGCAACCGTGAACAACTACGCCGCGCACATTACGCCAGTGGGGTAGGGTGCAATGCCACTATAGTTAATCTTGCTTTATATCCGCTCATTCAAGCGCAATTACTAGACCGCGCTTATGCTGAATTAAAAGTGGGTTCATCGGAAGGCGGCGCCCGCGCCACGCACGCATCTCATCACCCCGTTCGCAGTGGCGCTGTTCGCACCTATCGCCCCGTTGGCCATCGCCATCTTGCTGAAGTGCAAATGATGCTTGGCGAAGATGCGCCTATGCACTTTTCTGTCACCGCTATTGAAATGGTGCGAGGCATTCATTTGCTGGCACATGTAGAGCTAATCGAGCCACAAACGTCCCGTGACCTGTGGCGGCTCTATCGCGAGCACTATAACAACGAGCCATTTATCCGCCTTGTGAACAGCTGTATGGGATTACATCGCTACCCAGAACCGCGCATTGTTGCCGGTACAAATTACTGTGACATTGGTTTTGAGCTAGATGCGGATGGCCGCCATGCTATCATTATCGCCGCCATCGACAATCTCAGTAAGGGAGCTGCTGGTAGCGCTGTGCAATGCATGAACCTCATGCTCAGCTTTGATGAGAGCGCTGGTTTGTCATTTTCGGGAATTTACCCGTAATAAACAGGGGAGAATAGGCATGCAAACCTTAACACCTTTAGTCATTAAACTCGGTGGTGGTGAAGGCCTTAACCTTGAGTGTTGTTGCGCTGATATTGCCGCACTTCAAACCAGTCGCCCGCTAGTCATTGTACATGGCGTTAGCGCAATCATGGCACAGCTTTCTGCTGAACGGGGGATGCCTGTTCAGATGTTTACTTCTCCCAGTGGGCACAATTTCCGTTACACCAATCCACAAGTGCGCGACCTCTACGTAGAGGTGTGCCACCGCGCTAATCAGCAAATCGTTTCATTGTTACGCGCGCATGGCTTGCAAGCTATAGGCCAGCTTTCACCAATTGTTATACATGGTCAGCGTAAAAGCGCCATCCGTGCTCTTGTCAATGGGCGTGTATGTATCGTGCGCGATGATTATAGCGGCAGCATCGAAGAGGTAAATGTTGCTCCACTAAACCACCATCTTGCCGCAGGTGTTATCCCCGTTGTGCCACCATTAACCGATAGCGCGGACGGCCTGCTCAATGTTGATGGCGACCGTGTCGGCGCTGCTGTTGCCGCCGCTTTGCGCGCTGGTGAATATGTCATTTTGAGCAATGTGCGCGGTCTCTACCGAAATTTTGATGACTCCACAACCCATATTCCAACTGTTACCGCCCATCATATTGAGGACGCCATGCACTGGGCACAAGGGCGTATGAAAAGAAAAGTCCTCGCCGCACGAGAAGCCCTTTCTGCTGGTGTCTCTCGCGTCATCATCGCCGATGGCCGTTGTGAGCAGCCCATTACCCGCGCCCTACAAGGCGAAGGAACGGAGTTTTTAGCATGACTGCAATGACATTGAATTTGACCAGTATCATGGCGCAGGAAGACCGCTTTTCTTCTGGTGCATATATCAAACGCCCATTGGCGCTAGTACGTGGTGAAGGTTGCTATGTGCAGGATGCTGAGGGTAACACTTTTTTGGATTTAACCGCTGGTTTGGGTGTTGCCGCTTTAGGCCATAGCCATCCATCTATTGCCACGGCCATTCAACAACAAGCGACTACCTTACTCACCTGTCCAGAAGCCTTTTATAATGACCAACGCGCCCATCTTTATGGCCTTTTAACATCGGTTCTTCCAGGCGACATTAACCGCTTCTTCCTTTGTAATAGTGGCACAGAAGCCATTGAAGGTGCACTGAAAGTTGCCCGCCTATTGACTAATCGCATTGGTATTGTCGCTGCCCGCCGTGGCTTTCATGGCCGCACGCTCGGTGCGCTCTCCCTCACATGGAAATCGCGCTATCGTGAACCATTTCAAGTGTGGCAACCTGCTGTTACTCATATCCCCTATAATGACATCGAGGCCTTAGAAGTGGCGATAACGGAAGACACCGCCGCTGTCGTTATCGAAGCTGTACAGGGTGAGGGCGGCGTCCATCCTGCTAGTTCAGCTTATTTACAAGCTCTCCGCCAACGTTGCGATGAAACCGGCGCCCTGCTCATCATTGATGAAATTCAAACGGGCTTTGGGCGTACAGGCCGCTGGTTCGCTTTTGAACACAGCAACATCGTTCCTGATATTGTTGCACTGGGTAAAGCCATTGCCGGTGGCGTCCCGATGGGGGCTGTCGCTTGGCGTGAATCACTTGGCACGATACCTGCAGCTACACACGGTAGTACATTTGGTGGTAACCCCTTAGCCTGCGCCGCTGCTATTGCCACCATCACCATTCTTCAGCAGCAAAACTCGCCCGATCATGCCGCTGAATTAGGTGATTGGTTTATGAATGCTGTTCGTGAACGGCAATTTCCTGTTGTTCGAGAGGTGCGTGGTTATGGTTTGATGATAGGTATTGAGTTGCGTGGGCGTGTAACGCCAATTCTGCAACAGCTTCAAGCACGGGGCATCATTGCCTTGCCTGCCAGATTGAACGTACTGCGCTTACTGCCCCCGCTCATCATCACCCGCGAACAGCTAGAACAGGTTTTGGCAACTTTTGAGGAGGTGTTGCGATGACATCGCCCCTCATTCCGACAACCAACACCATCACCGACACAATTGCCATCCAGTTGTTGCACGACCTCGTTATGACGCCCAGCCCCAGCGGAGAGGAATCTAGCGCCGTTAGTTTGTTAATTAGGTGGATGGCCTCGCATGGCTACGACGAATCCTATATTGATGAAGCGGGTAATGCGGTTGGTATTATCGGTTCTGGTACGCGCGACCTCGTCTTGTTAGGACATATCGACACATTTACCGGCAATCCTCCAGTATTTATTTGCGATAACACGCTCTATGGTCGTGGCTCTGTTGATGCGAAAGGCTCACTATGCACTTTTGCCGTAGCTGCTGCCCGCGCCCAACTTGCAGATGATATGCGTTTGATTGTCATTGGGGCAGTAGAAGAAGAAGCTCCATCCAGCAAAGGCGCACGCTATGCCGTCACTCAGTGGCAACCACAACTGTGTTTGATTGGTGAGCCATCTGGCTGGGATAGGATGACATTAGGCTATAAAGGCCGCTTGCTGATTAACTGGCGCTGGGAAGGCGCACTAGCGCATAGCGCCACTGCTATAGCTACCGGACCAGAACGTGCCTTCGCTTATTGGCAACAAGTGCTGTCTTATGCAGAAGCATTGAATCAAGACATCACATCGCAATTCGCTCGCCTAGCCCCTACACTACAGGCTATCAATAGCGGGCATGAAGGTGTATATGGTTGGGCGGAAATGACAATCGGCTTTCGCTTGCCGCCAACCCTTTCGCCGTATGTTGTAGCGCGTGATGTATCTGCACTGGCTAGTAATGATGCTCAAGTGCGTGCCTACGGCCATGAACAAGCCTATATTTCAGAAAAAGACACACCTTTAACCCGCGCGTTACGGGGCGCGATTCGTGCACAAGGTGGTCGCCCACGTTTTGTCTATAAAACGGGTACATCGGATATGAACATTGTTGCACCGCAATGGGGCTGTCCAATTGTCGCCTATGGGCCTGGCGATTCATCACTAGACCATACACCTGATGAGCACTTGCCGCTTGATGAGTATCTGCGCGCTATCAATGTGCTCACCGAAGCACTTTCGCGGTTATAGGAGGTGGTATATGTCGTTTGAAACTTTCTCAATTATCGATACAACCCTCCGCGAAGGCGAACAATTTGCCGCCGCCAACTTTACCACCGAACAGAAGCTGCGCATTGCCGCTTTACTAGATGAGTTTGGCGTCGAAATGGTAGAGATGACTACCCCTTGTGCGTCACCTCGTAGCGCAGAAGATATTCGCGCTGTCCTCAATCAAGGCTTCAATTTTCTCACCTTAACCCATATCCGTTGCCATCGTGATGATGTGCTTTGCGCTTTAGAAACGGGCGTACATGGCTTGAATATCGTCATCGGTACATCGCCCCAACTCATGCAACATAGTCATGGCCGCAACATCAATCAGATTATTGACCTTGCATCAGAAGTTTTAACCTTTGCGCGCAGTCAAGCCCCCGATATTATTCTCCGCTTCAGTACAGAAGACAGTTTCCGCAGTGATGAAGCAGATTTATTGCGTGTTTACCTAGCCGTTGCAGAGCTTGGCGTTGTCAATCGCTTAGGGGTTGCAGATACTGTTGGCGTTGCGCTCCCCTCACAGGTCTTTCGCCTTGTAGAGCAACTACGCCGTTTGACAGGTTTAGATGTCGAATTTCATGGCCACAATGATAGTGGTTGCGCCATCGCCAACGCTTGCGCTGCGCTAGAAGCTGGCGCTACTCATGTCGACACAACTGTTCTCGGCATTGGTGAGCGCAACGGCATCACGCCACTTGGTGGCCTCATTGCCCGCCTGTACACGCTTAACCGAGATTATGTATCCCGTTATCATTTGCCAGCTTTACCGGAATTGGATATGGCTGTTGCCCTATATTGTCATTTAGAAATCCCCTTCAATAACTACATTACTGGCGCTAGTGCCTTCTCGCATAAAGCGGGCATCCATACCAAAGCGGTTCTCACCAACCCTTCTACTTATGAAGCACTCAATCCCGATGATTTCGGTCTAGGCCGACAGATACAAATAGGCCACCGTTTGACTGGCTGGAATGCGATTCGTCATCGTGCCCAACAACTCGGCTTAAATCTTGATGATGAAGCTCTACGAGCCATTACTCGCCTAGTTAAATCTTGCGCCGATAGCGACAACATCTCTCTCCAAGACATTGATCGCTTACTCCTGCAGGAGGCACGCCAATGTCAGGAATGACTTTCGCCGAAAAAGCCCTTGCCCGTGCTGCTGGTCTATCACATGCCCGCGCTGGCGATGTGCTTGATGTGCGCCCGGATTTAATTTTCAGCCACGACAACACCGCCGCTATTCGCCGCATTTTTCTAGAGATAGGCGCGCCCCGCATTGCCCATCCAGAGCGTGTGGCCGTCACTCTAGACCATGCCGCGCCTGCACCAACGACGATGCATGCTCAAAATCATGCAGAAGTGCGCCAATGGGTACAAGAGCAAAACATAGCCCACTTCTTCGATGTTGGACGCGGCATCTGCCATCAAGTTATTAGCGAAGAAGCCCTCATTCTGCCGGGTGAAACCATTATGGGTTCGGATAGTCATACAACACATTTCGGATGGCTGGGTGCTTTCGGTATGGCTGTTGGGCGTACAGAAATGGCCGCACTTTGGGCAACGGGCGAAATTTGGGTGCGCGTGCCAGAAGCTATCCGCATTACCCTCAATGGCGCACCACCTCCTGGCGTTACCGCGAAAGACATCGCCCTTCACATACTCGGTCGGTGGGGAAGTAGTGGGGCTGCTTACCGTTCAGTAGAATTTGCTGGCGACACCATCTCGCATCTCTCCGTAGATGAACGCCCCGTTATCCCCAACATGATGGCTGAATTTGGCGCGCAAAACGCCTATCTGTCACCAGATGAAACTGTGCTTAACTATATTCAAGCGCGCACTACTCGCCCTTACACACCCCTGTATCCCGATGCAGATGCCGTTTACAGTGAATCGTGGAAAGTAGATATCACAACCCTAGAGCCACAAATAGCTTGCCCGCATAACCCCGCAAATGTTGTACCACTACGCGAGGTTATGGGCCGCCCCATCCAACAGGCTTTTCTCGGCACATGTACCAATGGCCGTTATGAAGACCTTGCCGCCGCCGCTGAAGTTCTGCGAGGCCAACAGATACGAGCGCGCTTACTCATTATCCCCGCCAGCTCCAAAGTGTTACTCAAAGCGACACAAAGCGGTGTATTGCAAACGCTCATCGAAGCGGGCGCAGCTATCGGAACACCGGGTTGTGGCCCCTGCATGGGAAATCATATGGGTATCCCCGCAATAGGCGAAGTCACTATCAGCACCGCCAACCGCAATTTTCGCGGGCGTATGGGCACTGCTGAGGCTGAAATCTATCTTGCAAATCCCTATGTCGTAGCTGCCAGCGCCATTGCAGGCTATATCACTACACCAGAGGAGTTTCTACCATGAGCCAACATCGTGTTTGGGTTTATGGTGATAACGTCAATACCGATATCATCTTTCCGGGTAAATACACCTACACCCTAAAAACCCCCGAAGATATTGCCGCCCACGCCCTAGAAGACCTTGACCCAGCATTCGCAACTAATGTGCAGGTCGGCGATATTATAGTCGCTGGTGAAAACTGGGGCTGCGGTAGTAGTCGCGAGCAAGCTGTTACCTGTCTGCGTTATAACGATGTTCCCATCATCATAGCCGCTTCTTTCAGCGGCCTATATTTTCGCAATTGTGTTAATCAGGGTGTTCATCCCATCATCTGCCCTGAATTACATAGATTTCTTCAAACAGGCGACATCATCACCATAGATGACGCCCACACAACGCTCACCCTTCCCAATGGACGCATTTTCCCCATTGCACCTTTATCGCCTTCCGTGCGTGCTATCTTCGACGCAGGCGGACTGTTGCCTATGCTGCAAACGCGCTTTCAGCCCACTGAATAAAAGCAACCGTTACAGAGGTATTTGTGCTGCTTACATCTGTTTTACATAAAGTGGTCATATGGGGTAGATTAAAAGTTTGAGCTCAAACTTCTGACATTTTTATACCCTAGCAGAGAATAAATGACACAGCTTTAACCCAAGTACGCTTCCACAATCTTGGTATCTCGCTGCAGGTCATGGGCTGGGCCATGAGTGACGATTTGCCCGCGCTCTAGCACATAGGCATAATCAGCCACCTGCAACGCTTTACGCGCATTCTGTTCAACTAGCAAAATCGGAATGCCTTGCTCTTTAATTTCAGCAATAATCTGGAAAATCTGATAGACCAACATTGGCGCTAAACCCATGCTTGGCTCATCCAGCATGAGCAAACGTGGGCGCAACATCAGTGCCCGCCCAACAGCTAGCATTTGCTGCTCGCCGCCGCTTAATAGTCCGGCTTTTTGCCGTTTACGCTCAGCAAGTCGTGGGAAACGTTTATACACAGATTGCAAATCTTGCTGGATGACATTGTCCTTACGGGGGAACGCGCCCATTAATAGGTTTTCTTCCACAGTCATATTAGCAATAACCAACCGCCCCTCAGGTACTTGTGCCAGCCCCATCTCAACAATTTTGTCTGGACGTGACCCTGTTATATCGCGCCCATCAAATATAATTTTTCCCCCCATAGGTGTGAGAAGCCCGCTAATTGTATTCAAAGTTGTGGACTTGCCTGCACCGTTTGCGCCGATTAATGTGACAACTTGTCCACGCTCTACTTTTAGCGAGATGCCGCGGAGAACTTGCAATTGCCCATATCCAGATTCAAGATTTTGAACTTCTAAAAGAGCCATAATATATCCTATTTTTGCTGTGATAAATCTCACAGCTTTTTAATTATCCGTTGTTATGTGTTCAGCACTGTTTTCGCCGATAAATGCTTCTACGCCCAAATATGCCTCAACGACCGCAGGGTTGTTACGGATTTCTTCTGGTGTTCCGTGTGCAATCACCTTCCCAAAATTCAAAACATAAATCTCATCGCAAACTTGGTGGATGAGCGACATATCATGCTCAATGATGAGCACTGTCAACCCTTCATCATGGGCAAGGCGGATAATTTGCTCCCCTAAGCCTTCAGTTTCAATTGGGTTCATCCCCGCAGTTGGCTCATCCAATAACAACAGTTGGGGATGTGTAGCGAGTGCTCTCGCCAGTTCCAACCGCCTTTGGTCTCCATAGGGCAAGTTGCCTGCTTCCATATGCGCCATGTCTGCGAGATTGAAGCGCGCCAACAAGGCCATCGCTTCATCATGCAGGCTACGCTCTTCTTTTAGATAGCGCGGTGCATAAAAAATAGCTTCAATTGCCGTTGCTTTGCCATTGGCGTGTTGTCCAATCAACAAGTTTTCTAAAGCCGTCATCTCACCGAATAAGCGGATGTTCTGGTAAGTCCGTGCGATACCCAGCCGAGAAATTTGATAAGCGGA
>WGEI01000349.1 GCA_015492875.1 Anaerolineae bacterium
GAAACAAACGCTGCCTTCATCACCCGTTTCAGACGGTAACAAACCTTCAACCCCATCGACAACTTCAGCGGCTTTTGGTGGCGAAGAGCTAAACTTGTTGCGGCGTCACCTCAGTAAAGCGACGCTCATCGAGTTGCTCAATAAATGCTTCAAACGTACCGAAACGCCATATGAAAAGCTCAAAATTGATGTGGAGAAAACCAGCGACGCTGTGCTCCACTCCAGCATTACCCAGTTCGATGCTGCCACTTACCTTGATGATTTGCGCCGTATCGAATCGCCTATCGGCATCATTCACGGGAGCAACGACCCAGTTATCCCCATGCCAACCGAGACCGTCTGGCAATATCTGACGATTGGTAAGGAGAGGGCGCTTGTGCCTGTACCCCTTAATGGGGTGCGGCATTTCCCCATGCTGGAATACGAGCCGTTTGTGCGCCTAATTAAGCAATTCTTTGAAACGGATGATTTCTCCAAAATCGAAATCAAGGAACGCTGGAAACGCCGTTCGATCTAATGACAACCTCACACGTTATTATTTTAGCGAATGGTGAAGCATTGGACGGTCCTATGGTGCGCCATGCAATAGATGCCGCCGATAGGGCTTATGTTATTGCCGCCGATGGCGGTGCGCGCCTCGCCCCCTTATTCAATCTGCCTATTCACGCCTTGATTGGCGATATGGATTCTTTAACGCCCTCAGAAGTAGACACAATTGCCGCCGCTGGCGCTACTGTGTTGCGCTTTCCCGCTGAAAAGGCGGAGACTGACCTAGAGCTAGCGCTATACCATGCAGTAGAATATGGCGCAAGCTGGATACGGGTGATTGGTGCGACGGGCGGGCGTATTGACCAAACCCTCGCCAACATGTATTTGCTCGCTTTGCCTCGCCTAGAGGGTATTGATGTGCGCTTTGTAGCTGGCAAACAGGATATTCGCTTATTGAGGGCAGGAGAATACGAGTTTGCGGGCGCAAAAGGCGATACGCTATCGCTATTACCGCTGACACCCTCTGTTGATCATATCTTCACTGAAAACCTCTATTACCCGCTTCGTGGAGAGAGCCTTGTCTTGGGGCCAGCACGCGGCGTGAGCAATGTTTTTACGGCTGCTAAGGCTTATGTTTGGGTTGGGGCAGGGCTATTACTGGCTGTCCATACTATAGGGCGGGCGTGATGTTGCCCTTTATGATTATCAAACGCGATGCCGTTGGACGAGAGGTCTTACGCTATGAGGGGCGTGTTTTAGCGCGCCATCCCCATATGATATGCCTGCAAGCGGTTTTTCAAATACCACAAGCCGATGTCGCGGGTTTGATTTTGCTGCAAAAGGGCGATATTTTCACTGAATGGTTTTATACTGACCGTTGGTATAACATTTTTCACATACGAGATGGCCAAACAGGGGCTTTCAAATGCTGGTATTGCAATATCACGCGCCCTGCAGACATTCAGCCCGATTATGTAGCGTCTGATGACCTCGCTCTAGATGTACTCATCCTCGCTGATGGCCAACCCCATATTTTAGATGAGGCTGAATTTTCCGCGCTTACCTTATTGCCAAACGAGCGCCGCATGGCTTGGGATGCAGTCGAAGAAATTCAGCGCTTATATCGTGAAAACCAATACCCCTTCAATCAAAAAGCGTGCCCTTGAGCACGCCTTTGTCAGAGTTTAATCCTCGCGGTCTGGCCGCACCAGTAACACCGGCACTTTAACGCCCTGAACCACCTTATGCGCAACGCTGCCGAATAGCCAACGGGCTAAACCGGTGCGCCCATGTGTAGACATGACCACGAGGTCTACATCTTCCTCGTTCACATAATCGCAAATGAGGTTAGCAATGCCGTGTCCCTCAATGAATTGCACGCGGCATTTAATATCTTGTGAGCGCAATTGGTTGCGCAAGCTCATCAGATATTGCTTGGCTTGTTCACGCAGTTGGTTGAGTTGCTCATCCTGCCCAGCCAAAGCAATCTCTCCGGTGAATTCATGAGCAGGCGGGCGGAACACATGCAACAAAATAACTTCTGCATCATTCGCGCGGGCGATGTCCACAGCATGGGGTATAGCCCGTTCGCTCCAGCCAGAACCATCAACTGGTACAACAATTTTCTTATAGCGACTAGTGGTTGCCATTATAAACCTCTTCAAGTTTAAAAATGATTTTTTCTACTTGCAGATTGTACCACAATTAGCCTGCCTCCAATGCTTGATGATGTTGTTCTAATGTCACATTTTATCGGTTATCTTCTTCAGTCTTTGATATTTTGTTGGTATAATTCTACAAAATCTGTGAAAAGTTGTAAAAAACGAGAAGGCGCGATGAACGATCAACATGACGAGAAAAACCTATCAATAGGCCGCAATCTGAAAATCGGCTTTTTTCATCTAGGCTCTGGCATGGCCGATGTGCTTGCTACGGGGGTATGGAATCGCGTGATGATTAGCGATTTAGGCTTCGCAGCAACGCCCGTCAGCCTCCTCGCCAGCTTGCGCTACTTTTTAGCGCCTTTGGGCGTATGGGCGGGGCGTTTATCCGATGAGCGCACAATTTTCGGCTTCCGCCGCTTGTTTTGGGTATGGCTTGGGCGTTTGATGATGGTACTCGGTATTTTCATGCTAGGTTTCACCACGGCAGCCCTCGCCCGTGATGTTGATGCTGGCCTTGAACCCCAGGCGACGCCGTTAATGTGGGGCTTACTTGCGATCGCATTGTTGCTCTTTGGGCTGGGCAATGCGCTTTCTGGTAGTACATTTTTGGCGCTTATTTATGACCGCGCCCGTGAAGACCAACGAGGCCGCGCCGTTGGCATTGTCTGGACATTTCTATTACTCGGCTTCACTATCGCCGGCATTTTCTTCGGCATTTTGTTACCCTCCCGCGAGGCCTCAGAATTGGGGGAAGATGCGGCTGGTGTGCTGAATTTTGCGCCAGAGGTCTTGCAAACGCTCTTTATTGTGAC
>WGEI01000350.1 GCA_015492875.1 Anaerolineae bacterium
GTTTAGTGCACGCTTATTTTGATATTCTATGGCAAACCGTACAATCTGATTTACCAGCTTTGCTGAGAATATTGGAGAGCATTTTACCCTAATCTCCCGCGCTCAAAGCGCGTTTGAAGTACCAGCCCTCTTGATAAACCGTCACCAACTCCCACCCCTGCAGCCCCAACTGCGCAATGAGCTGTGGCCAAAGGCGGTTCATCCCATCCTCATAACTCTCGGCATTATAGACATGCTTCTCTAAACCGCTCGCCTTAAAATAAGTGATGGTGCATTGAATGGGGCCAGGGGGGGCAGTGGCTAAAATACAGTATTCCCATTGTTGTGCCATGTCCAACTCCTATAAGGCGATCGCCACCGCCGAAGCATAGTCCTTGGTATGCGAAAGGCTCACATCCCATTGCGTGATGCCCAGCTCTTCAGCAAGCGCCGCCGCCGCGCCGTGTAGGTGCAACGTTGGGCGCTTGCGCGGGTTATTCACCCGTATTTCAATATCCACCCAGCGCACATCGCCGATACCCGTCCCCAATGCTTTCGCCACCGCCTCTTTCGCCGCCAGCCGCGCCGCCAAACGGTACGGGCGGTCTTCACAATCGGCGCGCTCGCCAGCTGTGAAAAAACGGCGCAGAAAACGCTCGCCAAGCCGCTCAATCCCCCGCGCCACCCGCTCACACTCAATCATATCAATGCCACAACGCAGCATAATCGCCCCCTTCATCCCTTCAGCCAACATGGGCAACAAATACCAGATTAGCCCCATCAGCGCAACCCCGCCACCACGCAAAACGGGCACAGCAACCAGCCATGCCCGTCAAGATGCGCGTACTGATATACCGCTTAAACACGGCTCACTGCTTCGCTCACACTCTCTTTAACCACTGCCATCAAGTCCGATTGCTTGCCCGCATCGAGCGCTTGCTGGTAAGCCTGTGTGCCCATGCGCTCCTCAATTTTCCGCAAGGCGTCTTGAATGCGCTTGCGCGGTAGCGGGTAGTAGTTTGCTGGGCGATAGTTGAGCAAGGCACTCAGCAATTTGACCGCCTGCGCCTCGCCATCTGTACGCGCCAGCACCAGCGCCAGCCCAATAATGGCGATGCTGCCATCCACTAAATGGCGCGGTTCTTCCACTTTTCGCAAATGCTTGACGAATTTCTCGCGGGCGGCTTCTAGTTGGCCATCCTGCAAATCCGCCAGCCCTTCGATAGCATCTGGCACAACCAGCAGGCGCTGCATGTTCACCCGTATCAGTTCTGGGCGCACATCGGCGGCGATACGGCGCGCCCGCTCAACATCGCCCGCTTCCGCCGCCATCACGCCCAATCCCGCTAGCGATACCAGTTGGGCGCGGGCATAGTTCAACGTTCTGGCCAGCTTAAAGCTGCGCTGCAAGTAATCACGGGCGATGTCCACTTCACCGGCGCTTAAGGCACAATACCCTATCGCCGTCAGCCCATCGGCCTCGCCGAGACGGTCGCCAATGTCGCGGCGGATGGCCAGCGCCTGTTCATAGTAATCGTGTGCCCGCTCTAAATTGAGGTCAACGCGCCAAGTATCGCCCAAATCACTGAGCGAATCGGCGATACTGCGGCGGTCGCCAATGTCGCGGCGGATAGCCAGCGCTTGCTCATAGTAATCGCGGGCGGTATCGAGGTCATCTTTGAAGTAGGCGATATTGCCCAACGCGCTGAGCGAATGCCCTAAGCCAGCGCGGTCGCCAATTTCCTTATTCAGGCGGTAACCTTCGACATATTTCTCGTAGGCGGCCTCAAACTTACCCTGAGCATAGAGCAGCCCGCCCATGTTGTTCAACGTGAACGCCATGCCGCGCCGATGGTGATACTCGGCGAAAATAGCATGTGCCTCTTCAAACTTCTGATAGGCCTCTTCGAAGCGCCCTTGATAGACATACACCTCGCCAATGTTGTTGATGCCAAACGCTTTGCCTATTGGCGAACCATAAACCGGATCATCAGCAGTGGCCAATAGCCCTTTGCTGGTATATGCAATCGCCTCATCAAAGTTGCCGCGCAAATAATGCACATAGCCCAGATTGCCCCACGAGAGGTTATACCATTCGCGTTTATTGTGCGCTTCAACTAGGGCAGTCGCCTCTTCGCCATAGCGCTGGGCGGCGTCATAATCGCCCAACCACATCTCGGCATAACACAGCCCATTGAGCGCCAGCAGAATATCGTCTAGCGATTGTTCTTGACGGAAGATTTCCAGCGCCTGCAATATAATTTGTTTGCTGGCTTCATAGTTACCACTGCGCCCCAGCAGCCACGCGCGATAATTGCGCACCTGCCACAGCATCAGGCTTTGCTCATTGAAGCCTTGCGCCCGCAGGCTCTCTTCCATTTGCTCCAGCATTTTCGCGCCTTCGCGGTATAAGCTGGAGAACTCATAGTACATTGTCAAGGTATAAAGCGCCGCCCCCAGCTCACTGAAGCAGCCGCAATCAACCACCCACGAACAAGCCGCACGAATGTTTTCAATCTCGCGCTCAATCTCGGCTTGGGTTTGCTTTTGCATGTGGTTTTGGATGCTCTGCCGCCGCATAGAGAGGAACTCGGTATAGAATTGAGCGTGCTTCGCCCGTACCGCGTCGCGCATGGCAACATCTTGGTTGAGCTTCTCTTCAGCATATTGGCGCAACATGTTATGAATGCTATAGCGGCCATCGGGCGCGCGATAGACCAGCGATTTGTTCACCAATGCGTTCAAGTTGCGCAGCGAGGCATCCGCCACCGCTTCCGCCGCAGGACGCATAAACCCACCCTGAAAAACGGCCAATTTCTTGAATGTTTCGCGCTCCTGCTCGTTGAGCAAATCCCACGAATAATCGAATACCGCCCGTATGCTGCGCTGGCGCTCTGGCACGTCTTGCAAATCTGTCTCCAAAAAGTCCAGATTGCGCGTGATTTCATCGGCAATTTCAGAGATGCCTAGCATCTCCAACCATGCCGCCGCTAGCTCAATCCCCAATGGCATCCCCTGCACGGTGCGGGTGATGCGCGCCACGCAGTGGGCGTTCTCCTCAGTCACTTCAAAATCCGGCTGCACACGGCGCGCGCTTTGGATGAAGAGTTTCACGGCGCTATATTGGCTCAGGTCTTCTGGCGTTTCCCAATCGGGAAAGCCCATACCATGAATTTCATAAATCGTTTCGCCTTGCAACCGTAGCCGCTCGCGTGA
>WGEI01000351.1 GCA_015492875.1 Anaerolineae bacterium
AGGTGGGGGCGCATTGCGTATCTCCTCCAACTCGGCCAGCAAGTCCTGAATGGCCGTGTCCTGTGGCGCAAAGCTCAGCGCCGTCAATAAACGCGCCTCTGCCGTCTCATAATCGCCCATATTGGCGTAAGCAATCGCCGCATTGCGCAACGCCAGCACATCCTCACCGTTGCGCGCCAACGCCGCCTCGTAATAAACCACCGCGTCGTTATAGCGCTCGTGCGCCGCCATCAAATTACCCAGCCCAATATAGGGCGCGGGCGCTTGGCCATCTAAAACAATCGCCTGCTCAAAATCGGCCATCGCCTGCGCGCTGTACAGCGGGTTATCCACCGCCAGCGCCGCATAAGCATTGCCCCGCCCAATATAGTAATCTGCCACCGCGTCATGCAGCAAAATGAGGCGGTTATAATCGTCAATCACGGCCTCCCAACGCATCAGCCGCGCGTTCAAATTCACCCGCACCTCATAGGCCGCCGTGAAGCCGTTATCATGCAAGATGGCGCAATCAATCGCCGCCAACGCATCATCGAGGACGCCCGCCTGCGCCAACTCGACCGCCAGCCCGTAATAGCCCGCCGCGTCCATTTGGGCGCAATCCTGTGCCCGCGCCGCGCCCATTGGCCAAACAACCACCACCAGCAACAGCGCCGCCGCCCCCGCCATGCGCCTGCCTTGCCAGCGCCCCCACAGCCAGCCTGCCGCCTGTAATAGCAGCGCACCACCGACCACAATGAGGATGACCAGCGTCGGCAAGAGGCGGATGAAATCTTGGCGGAATTGCAACTCGGCCATGCGCTGTCGTGCCACCGCGTCCATGCCATCAGTGACCAGCGCGGCATAATTGCGGTATTGCTTCAGCGCGTTCTCATAATCGCCCGTCCGGTAGTAAATATCGGCCACACGGCGATAGGGTTCGGGGAAATTGGGCGCCGCGTTAATCGCCTCTAAAAAACGGCGTATCGCCTCATCCTCTTCGTCCAGTTCTGCCAGCGCAATGCCCGCATTAGTCATCGCCCACTCCGGATTGGCGAAATCATGCGCCAGCGCCCGCTCAAAATCGGCCAGCGCCGCCGTGAAGTCGCCCGCCTGCATATAGGCCAGCCCGCGATTGTTATAGGCCAGCGCGTAATCCGGGTTGATGGCTAGTGCCTGCGCATAATCGGCCAGCGCCTCTTCTGTACGCCCCAGCGCGTAATAGGCAAAAGCGCGGTTGTTATATGCCGTCGCCGCCAGCGGGTCGAGCGCAATCACCTGCGTGAAATCAGCAATCGCACCCTCATATTGCGCCATATCCAGCAGCACCCGCCCGCGCGATTGGTAGGGCAGTGGGCTATCCTGTGGCGCGGTCAAAATGGCGCAGCTATACTCTGCCAGCGCCGCCCGCAAATCGCCCGCGCCATGAAAATAGCCGCCCTGTTCCATGTGCCGCACAAAGGCATCGTCGCCCGCGCGGCAACGCAAGGCCGTATCGTCCAAGAGGTCGCCATCTTGCGCCACTGCGCTGGCCGTCAAAAGGAATAAAATGCCAAACAAGTTGAACAATCGTCGCATGTTGTGCTGCCACTCTGTCTTCAATCGCCAGTTCCATCATATACCAGAATGGCGCAGGCCATAACAGGGGAAAAAGTCCTATCGATACAGCGGGGTCTGCTGGTATCCTATAGGGCATGTGTTTTGTTCACGACTGGCCTTATATGGGAGCATAAGCCGATGAGCCATCGCGTCCTTTTCGTCGCTACCCTGCACCACCCGCAACAACTCATCAAAGACCGCGCCGCCGCCCCAAAGGAGGATAGGCCGCTCTTCCCAACTAGCATGGGGCAGCACTTTTGGGAGCGGGCGATGAAGCGGCAGGGCTGGACGCTTGACGTGTTCTGGCGCAATTTGCCCGGTTTTGGCCTGCGTGATATTCGCCTGCTGCGCCCCCATCGCCACCGCCAACGCATCACCTTCGGCAAGCTCATTAGTGCCCTGATGCGCCGTTTGCCCGCCCGCCTCAATTGGGATTACCGCATGCGCAACGCCGCATTGGTGCTACAAGCGCGCGAGTTCCGCCCCGATATACTCTGGTTCATCGGCGATAACACGGTTATTTATCCCGATACCCTGCGCATCATCAAAGAGGAAACGGGGTGCAAAATCGTCTATGCTAGCGGCACATCGCCCATCGTCTTCTCCCACCCCATCGAGCGCGCCGCCGCCCGCCTCTATGACCTCGTGCTGGTCAATGACTATTATCACGGCATCCAATGGCTAGAATTAGGCGCGAAGGCCATGTCTTGTTTGCCCGTCGCCGCTATCGACCCCGATTTTCACCACCCCTACACCCTAACGCCCGAAGCGCAGGCGCGCTATACCGCAGAAATTACCTTTGTCGGCACGCTTGTGCCCGATAATTTGTATAGTGAGCGAGTAGCCGCGCTGGAAGCAGTGGCGGACTTGGGGCTAGGCGTCTGGAGTGTACACGATGTGCCCGCCAGCCTGCGCCCCTATTATCGTGGCGAAGCGCTGGGGGAAGAGATGTTCCGCGTGCTTTCGGCGGCCAAAATCAGTATCAACGCTCATGGCGATTTCATGCGCTA
>WGEI01000352.1 GCA_015492875.1 Anaerolineae bacterium
GATGGAGGTTGGTTATGATGCGTTTAGAGGATAAAGTTGCTGTTGTAACTGGTGCTAGCCGCGGCATTGGTCGTGCTGCGGCTTTGGCACTGGCGAAGGAAGGTGCGCATGTCGTCATCATAGCGCATCCCGCTTTTTATTGATTAGTTGGGATGCGCCCGATGAGCGAATTATCTTAAAAGATTGGCCGAATCATGACCGATGACCACTTTTGGCATATCTATAAACACGCTGCCCCACACTATGACGCTTTAGTGCGTTGTGAAGATTATCAAGGGAATCTCTTACGCACATTCCGCCGCCTGCATCCCTTAGCGGGCGCTACTGTTGTCGAATTTGGCGCAGGTACGGGGCGCTTAACCCGTCTTCTCGCCCCCTATGTCCAAAAAATTCATGCCTTTGACCTCTCTCGCCCTATGTTGGCGGTAGCCCACGAGAGCCTTTATCAAAGCGGTTTAACGAATTGGTCTATCGCTCTTGGTGATAATTGCGCCATGCCTGTTGCGAATGACGTGGCCGATATAGTGATTGAAGGTTGGAGTTTCGGTCATTTTGTTGGCTGGTATCCTGATACTTGGACAGATGAATGCGCCCGCGCCCTTGCTGAAATGCACCGCATCCTCCGCCCAAAAGGCCTCGCTATTCTCATCGAAACGCTGGGCACAGGAACAACCGTACCCACACCACCAACCGAAGGGCTGGCTGAATTGTTTAATTGGTGGGAAGGGGTTTATGGCTTTCAGCGGCAAGTCATCCGCACTGATTACCACTTTGATAGCCTATCGGAAGCGGAGCAACTAACGCGCTTCTTCTTTGGCGATGAATTAGCAGACCGTGTCGCCCGTGAAAATTTGTTGATTTTGCCAGAGTGCACTGGCATTTGGTGGAAACGCTGGGACTAAGCCATCGTTTGGCGGTATAGTTGCTCTAGCTGTTCAATCGTCTGGGCTAAGGTGTAATGTTTTTTGACGGCGTTGCGCGCTTTCTGCCGTTGTGCTTCTAGTTTCATCGGATTGCTGAGAAATTGCTGAATAGCTTCTGCTAAGGCTGGGCTATTGTTTATAGGCACACTCACGCCCAAATCATTATCATCGGGCACAAGCCCCACACAGCTGCTGATTGTTGGTGTGCCGCACGCTGCTGCTTCCAGCGAGACCATACCCTGTCCCTCGTGGAGCGATGTCAAAACATGTAATGCCGCCCGGCGGTAGTAATAGGGCAGGCCTAGATGGTGCACTTTCCCTAAAAAATGCACCCTATCATGGATGCTGAGTTGTTGGGTTAAGGTTTCTAGTTCTTCACGTCTAACGCCACCCCCGATAATATCGAGTTGTACTTGCGGAAGTTGGGCAACGGCCTCTAAAAGGATGTGTTGCGCTTTTACCGGTACAAGTGATGCAACGTGGACGAGTCGGTTAGGCTCATACGCTATTTCATCATCGTAAAAGATAGTGGTATCTACACCCTGCGGCAGAATATGCACTTTTTCTTTTGGGATGTCGTATCCGCATGCTTTGAGCCGCTTTCGCATATAATGACAGCCCAATGTTATCGCCTGCGCGCCTTTCAGCGCTTGCCCAACTATCCAGCGACTGAATGCGCTGCCTTGTAAGCCATAACCAATATCTGGTAAATACGCCAGTTCCCCGCCAGCAATTGATACCACAGCCTTTATGCCCAACCAGCGCCCGCCCCACGCCGCTATCAGACCGGTTTCATCTGCCCACATCGCATGTAAAACATCAAACGGCTTTTCACGGTGTAGCCGTCGTATTAATCTCAACGCACTTTGCCAGAGTTGTAATCGTCTAAGCCCCCGCGCCTGTGCGCCAAAACCTAAAGGATAGACCGTTGCGTTTCCTAGTTGGTAGGCTTGCTTGCTATGAGGATAACGCAGAGCAATAACACGAACATCATGCCGTGTCGCTAGCTTTTGCACAAGATGCTGTTGAACAGGTATTGCCCAATCATCCTCATCTGCGCTGAAACCGGGCAGTAAAATGCCAATGTGCATTATTGGCCATCACCTGTACGAATGCGAAACAGGGTATAGTTGCCATTTCTAGCGACTATAGCTAATCCCACTTCATCCCGTAACCAATGATACGTATCTTGCAATGGTTTGCCCCGCCATTGGTTTTCAATCACCCAAACATTGACTAACAGATAAGCGTTTTCATCAGTAAGCGCCGCCGCCAACGTTTCGGAAGTTTCATAATAAAGCTCGTGGATATTTAACTGGGTTTCATGTTGTAAGATGAGCGTTAGCCCAAATACGTAAACTTCTGCTTCTGGAGGAATGTAGGTGGCCAGCGACATGGCGATCATTTTTTCCCGCATATGATATTGAACGAAATTTTGTGCTGTTTGCGTGCCCCGCC
>WGEI01000353.1 GCA_015492875.1 Anaerolineae bacterium
CCTGACGCCATGCCCGACGAGAAAACAAGCCGACACCTAGAAGTGCCACGCTGAGGTAAAAGGCAACTTGAGACCATAGATTTATTGGTTCAAACCCGCCTTGCAATTCCTCAACAACACCTGAGATGCCGCCAATAAAAATGAAAGTATGGAACTCCAAAGAGAGGGAAATAACAGCGATGACAATGGCTGTTGTATGTAAAATGGAATCGGGATTGTAGCCAACAGCAGGCGGCAAAGCATGGCGCAAGCGCAAACGCAGGGATGGATAATGCACTAGCGCTAGCGTCATGAGAAGAAGGACGGTAACAATAGTCCAAACGGCCAAAGCTGTTATGATGGGTGTACGGGGTAAATCATCTGCTTGCACCCACCTTAATAAGACCAATATATTTAGGGTGAACATCGCCCCTAGAAAGAATGTGAGGAAGCCATTTAATAGGCGCTGATAGCGGGAGATTTGCGCCGCAAGGTTGGCAAAATAAATGAAGAGCAACAACAACACCCAAAGAAATCCTAAGTTCAAAAATAGACTCCTTTCATTGCGGGTTATCTCTAAATTATAGACGGATAAGCATTGACCGACATAGGGGGGCTATGCTATTATTGCGAACAGTCGGCGGAGACGCCGGCCAACCCGCATTCTGGAGGGATGGCCGAGTGGTTTAAGGCGATGGTCTTGAAAACCATTGTGGGGTTTACGCCTCACCGTGGGTTCGAATCCCACTCCCTCCGCCTGACCATTACAACATGCATATGGGGAGGTGCCAGAGTGGACGATTGGGGCCGCCTGCTAAGCGGTTGTCCGGGTGACCGGACCGCAGGTTCGAATCCTGTCCTCCCCGCACAAAAGACCGGCACATGCCGGTTTTTTCATTTCGCCTGTTGCACAGTATACATTGCGACGCCATTCTCCATATTGGCATACAATGTGATAAGATATAAACGATTACACTTAAAGAGAATTCCACCAGAGAGCGCTACATATGGCCAATATCGAAGGGATGATTAAAGAGGCAATAAAAGCCTATCGTAAGGGCAACCGTGCTGAAGCACGCGCTTTGTTAGAAAAAGCAGTCGAGCTAGACCAGTATAACGAGCACGCTTGGTTGTGGCTGAGCGCGGTGGTTGAGACACCAGAAGAGCAGCGCACTTGTTTGGAAAATGTGCTGGTTATCAACGCCAACAATGAAAGCGCAAAAGCCCAACTAGCGAAACTAGACACCCAGATAGGTGGCGGTGTTGTCGATAGTGATTTTGAGGACATTTTCTCTGATATTGATTTTTCGCAAGGCACAGCGTTTGTAGCCCCTAGCACGAAAACCGCCAGCCCCTTTGATGATGACATGGCGTCTAATGACGACGCCAGTGGATGGGAAGCGCCCCCCACTGCATCCAGCGCACCCAGCAGTATGTCATTCCAAGCTTATGAAGAGCCAAGCGATGAAGATTATGACCAGTGGATGAGCAACCTCAATTTGGGCAGTGGGCAGACCAGTGAGCCACCAGCATTCGAGAGTAGTGACACCTCAGCCCCTGCATTCGACGATGTAGACACGCTTTTCGGCAATGAAGAGGAAGATGACCCCTTCGCCGAAGCGTTTGATTCTATGTCAAGTGGTAGCACTTCACCGTTTGCAGCGCCTGTTATCGAAGAGACACCGCCGCCTGTTTTTACAGAGCCACCCAGCGCGCCTGTACCACCTACGCCACCAGCGCCCCCAGAAAACGCATCAATGACATCACCAGTTTCACCGACAGCCCCCATAGCAGCAGAGGTAGACAGTCTTGGCGGCGCGGCTTTTGTGGGCGAGCAATATAGGGATGATTATGAAGAGTTTGACACTGGGGATGCGGAGTCGTATTTTAGGGAATTGCCCAAAAAACTAAAACCGGGACGGTTACCCGGTGAAGTAGAGCGGTATCCCCCACTTGTGCTTGTCGGGGTGGCTGTTTTAATTTTAATGAATCTAGGCGCTTTAGGATTTGTTATATCTCGGCTAGCTGGCTAAACAGCGACTAGACAAAGTACGGAGAACATGATACCATCCCATCCTACTGTCGGCTGATTAGAAACGATTTTGAGGCAAAATGGCTAACCATAAGTCTGCGTTAAAACGCATTCGCCAGAACGCTAAACGCCGTATCTATAACCGGACGTATCGCTCACGTGCGCGCACCTTTGTGAAGAAGGCACGTCTTGCGATTAGTAGCGGCGATTTAGAGGCCGCTCGTGAAGCGACACGGCTTGCGGTGAAAGACCTCGATATGGCCGCCAGCCGCGGGGTTATTCACAAGCGTAATGCCGCACGTCGTAAAAGCCGTTTGATGCGACAACTGGCGAAGTTAGAAGCCGCTCAATAGCGTTCTTGGTGAATTCAACCAACTACGAAAGGCCCGACCAAATTCGGTCGGCTTTTTGTTTACCTATTTTTTACTGGGGCGTTTGCCATTGGCGCGGACATCGGCCACATCCAAATAATACCCCACCCCGCGCACTGTTTTCAGCAATCTGGGATGTCCATCAACTTCCATAGCCCGACGAACACTCGAAATATGTACATTAAGGGTGCGCGTGTCTTCAACATAATGCGTATGCCAGATTTGCTGCATTAAGTCCTTTTTATTGAAGACCCTGCCGGGGTTTTGCAGGAAAATCTGCGTTAATAATGCTTGTTTTGGGGTCAATTGCACTTCACGGCCATAGGCACTGAATATCCGCGTTTGGGGGTCTATAGAAAATGGGCCACAATGGATAAGGTTGCTAGTGGATGCTTTGGGAAGTAAACGCTCAATAGCATTCATCAATTTTCTGGGGGTGAAAGAGTGTATGAGCACTTCGTCAGCACCGCATTCACGGGGTTTACCCGGCCCTTTATAAATATAGACTAACGGAATATCGGGCAAAGCCCCTGCAATTTTATCGCAAAGACGTTCACCAGAGGTACGCATCACAACCGCGTCTAACACGATTACATGGGGACAATCCATATCAGCAATAGCTAAACCTTGCTTCCCACTTTTAGCAATGGAAACGCGATGACGCTTTTTTAGGGCGATGACGAAAGGTTCACTTTGCTTTTTCTTATAGCCGATGAGCAATACATGGGATTGCTTCACCAATCGTTCCCCCTTGAATACCTTATTCAAAAAACCTCTCCGACAACAATAACAACTCGTTAAAGGGCTAGCAACAAATGCCAATTAGCGGCATAATCCCACACAAGTAAACGTCGGTAATGCGGTGTTCGCCAGAAATACCGCCACACCTAATCAGGCTGGAGGCATCACATTCAGTTGGGCTACACACCGATGAGGCCAAGAACAGGTTGCTCTGGAAGTTTTACCATGTTCGCAAAAAGGCCCGAGGTAGGATGATAACCGATGTTGCTTGTGGAACTTAAAGTAGCAAGGCGATTATAGCATAGAAGGGAAAGCTGCGCATAGCGCGTGCTTTATGTAGATTCAATGAAAACACTGGTTGAAAAAATTAATCGAACGCTGTCATGGCACTCCCTAAATGCGCTGAGTGAGCGCGTCATCCATCGTACGGTCACTATCCAACAAATTCCAGCGCCAACATTTTTTGAGGGGCAGCGGGCGGCGTTCATCGCGGAGACTTTTCGCCAATTAGGGCTTGAAAATGTCGATGTTGATGACCGATATAATGTTTATGGCTGTTTGGCGGGAAAAGCCAGAGAGCGCCCTGCTGTGATGCTCTCTGCTCATAGCGATACTGTGTTCCCACTGGAAACCGATTTGAAAACACGGCGCGAAAATGGCCGTATTTATGGCCCTGGCTTGGGGGATAATAGCTTAGGCGTAGCGGCATTAATCGGTCTAGCAGAGTTCTTGAAAAATGAGCGTATTCAACCGGCTTGCGATGTTTGGTTTATCATTCCTAGCCGCGAAGAGGGGCTAGGAGACCTTGGCGGGATGAAGCAAGCCTATGAACGTATGGCCGATAAGGTTGGCGCAGTGATTAATGTAGAAGGGCTAGCACTGGGGCATATCTATCATGGTGGTATCGCTGTACGGCGGCTGCATATTACAGCACACGGACGAGGCGGGCATAGCTGGCTACATTACGGGCGTTCTAGTGCGATACATGGCATTATCCAACTAGGGGCTTATATTTTGGGATTAACACCCCCGCAGAAGCCGCGAACCACTTTTAATATTGGTATGATAGAAGGCGGACAGGGGATCAATGTCATCGCAACAGAAGCAGGTATGTGGCTTGATTTGCGCTCTGAGCAAAGTGAAGCCTTAGCAGCATTAGAGGCAGAAGTCCATCAGGGCATTAAACAATTAACGCGGGAAGATTTACAATTCAAAGTGGAAGTTGTTGGCGATAGACCCGCTGGAGAAATCGCCATTGACCATCCCTTAGTGCAAGGTGCTATACACGCCCTAGCAATGGTCGGGTTGAAAGCGGGATTAGAAACCGGCAGCACTGACGCAAATATCCCCTTAGCGTCTGGCTGCCCTGCTGTTACAATCGGCATCACGCGAGGAGGTAATGCCCATCGCCTCGATGAGTACATTGAAACTGAGCCTGTGATAGATGGGATGCGTCAACTCATCCTATTAACTGTGGCGACGGCAAGATACCTGACAGATTTCGTACCAATGTAGTTCATTTACCTACCGCTGGAGGGTGAAGACTTATGCCAATCAACTTACTGGTTGCCGTACCACCAGAAAAAACCCAACGCTATACCCAAAACCTAGCTAATGCCGACCAAATCACATTGCGCATTGCTACGTCGCATAAGGATGTGCATAACCTGTTGGCCATGCGTGACCAGCCTACCGATGTTCTGGCAGTTGATAATAGTCTGGGGGATACTTATGCCATGATTAGCGAGTTACGCCAAACTTACCCCAGATTGCTGATTATCTTAATTGATGAAGAAGCGGACTTTGGGCTGCCGGGCAAGGCGGACGATTTGACCACCGCCCCATTTCAAGATGATGACTTAGTCAAACGGGTGAAAAAGTTGATGTCTGCCCGTATGACTGAAACATTGCGCTCAGATAGCTTGCCAGCTATACGCGATTTTTCACGGGCGCTACGCGGGGCAGTAGGGCTAGGCGGCAAACAACAGGCGGCGGTCGATAGCGCCCAATCATTGGGCTATGACTATGTCGGTTATTACCACATCACCAATAAAGACACGATGGAACTACAATTACGGGCACAAGCTGGCCCGCGCCCCATTCAGACGGTTGCCCCCAAAAAAGCGACAGCAGATGACTTAATGACATGGGTAGTCCAAAGCCGTCAAAGCCGCATTGCCAATTATGGCGATGAATTAAATCACCCCTTAGTTGCTAAGGGGCGTTTGGGGGCAGTTGCGGCTATTCCAGTGATGTTTGACTCTCGCATTTTCGGCGTGCTGGTCGCTTGCCGAGACCGCCCAGAATCTATCACGCAGGAAAATGTCATGATGCTAGAGCTAATTTGCTCGCAATTTGCCGCAGCAATGATTAAAGAGTTAAATGCTTAGGTCAAAGCTGCTGTAATACGGCAAGTGTGCGGTCGATTTCATCATGAGTATTATAGTGGGCTATGCCTAAACGCAGCATACCATGCTCGGCATAGCCCAAAGCTTCGACAATTTCAACTGCATAATAATGACCGCTCCAAGCATAGATATGATTGGCCGCTAAATGTTGTGCCATCTGCGCGGGCGTATGGCGCTCATGGACACAGGCAACGGTAGACACGCGCTGGTGATAACGCTCTGGCTCAACAATACCGACAACTTGCATACCCTCAATATTTTGCAACCCCGCTGTCAAATGCGCCACAAGTTCTTTTTCATAACTGACAATGGCTTCCATCGCTTTTTTGAAACGCAGGCGCTGTCCCTCTAAGTGCTGCCATGCCGCAATGTCTGGAGATGTAATATCCGCTATTGAGGCGAGGTAATCAAGCGCCGCACCAACAGCAGCTATGGTTTCAAAACTCTGAGTGCCCGTTTCCCAGCGATAAGGGGGCACATCTTTAGCCGGGCGAACTTTGTAAGCGGGCAGCTGTGCCAATAAGTCATAGCGCCCCCATAAAATGCCAATATGTGGGCCATAAAATTTATAGACAGAACATAATAAAAAGTCGCAGTCAATCGCTTGCACATCGATGGGAACATGTGGGGCGCTTTGAACAGCATCTACCACATACAATGCGCCGACAGCATGAGCCATTTGGCCAATCTGGCGAATAGGGTTAATTGTACCGACAGCATTGGAGGCGTGAGTTGTTGCAACAATTTTAGTACGAGACGACAAAGCATCTTCGAGCGTTGATAAGTCTAAAGTGGCATCTTCGCGTATAATATCTACCCAGCGGACAACGAAGTTATAGTCTTCTGCTATACGTATCCATGGGGTAATATTGGCATCGTGGTCCATACGGGTGAGAATAATTTCATCGCCGGGTGATAGCGTTTTCGCAAGGGCGCGGCTTAACGCAAAATTCAAAGTGGTCATATTAGGGCCAAAAACAATTTCATCTGGGGACGGCGCATTGAGAAAATCAGCCATTTGCTGGCGCACCGCCTGCACCATTGCATCATTGCGGCGGCTAGTCTCGAAAAAACCACCAGCATTTGCATTCATATGGACATAATAATCGTGGACAGCATCAATCACCCGCTGTGGCACTTGCGTTCCTGCTGGATTATCAAGGAAGATAGGCAAAGAATCACCTTCATATGGTGTCACTAAGGACGGAAATTGAGGGCGTAATTGTTCAATAGGGAAATCAACCACGAGAATGCTCCTATACTCAATAGCTTCACTATTATAGTGTAGCAACCATCAGAACGTTTAGAATATAACCAAAAGCATACACTGCGCGAGTTGTAACAATATCGGAACTTTAGATACAATGACTGTATCGAATAGCACTTAAAACGCTTAAAAGAGTATTGAGAATAAACCGTGAACAAGAGCACATCATTACTGCTACAGAATCGCTTACTCACCGAAGAAGTTAAGCGACGAGTTGATCAAATTGCCGCAATCAATACAGTTGCTGCCACAGTTGGCAACTCACTAGACTTAGACGCCACGCTACACACCGCATTGCAGGCAGTTGTCGACGTCGTCGGGGCAGAGGCAGCGGGCATCAGTTTAATTGATGAGGAAGCAGGAGAGATTGTGCTAAGGGCACAACTTGGCTGGGTACATGACTTTGTGAAAGAGCGACCGATGCGCATCCCGATGGGACGAGGCATGTCGGGACAGGTGATTGAGAATGACGATATGGTCGTTCACAACAATCTTGATGGCACAGAGGACTATGCCGTACCCAGCTTCAAAGAAGAGCATTTTCGCTCTATTGCTATGGCCCCAATGCACTCGCGGGGAGAGATTATCGGCATTCTCAGCATTATGAGCCATAGGCCAGGCCGTTTTGACCATGATGTTGTTGAGGTGCTTAGAGCGATAGCAGACACAGTAGGTGCGGCGATTGGTAATGCGAAGTTATATGAACAGCATGTCGAACAAGAGAAACGGCTTGATGCAATTCTTCAGGCGACAGCAGACGGCATTATTGCAACAGACCGCTACAGCAAAATTACGCTAGTGAATTCTGCCGCAGAACAATTATTAGAACTCAAGGCGGAAGATTTAGAAGGTGTGCCTTTACGAAAAGCCCCCATGCACCCACGTGTACGTGACCAATTACTCATGGCGCTCAGCATCCATGAGCAACGTGGGGATAATGAAGCATTTGAGGTGGAACTAGAGAATGGGCGGGTGCTGGCTGTAACTATCTCCCCAGTTTATGTTGAGAGTCAAGTTGAGCAAGATGAGCATATGGATGGATGGGTGCTTGTCTTACGTGACATTACCCACCTTCGTGAAGCAGAAATCGCCCGTGCCGAATTTATAC
>WGEI01000354.1 GCA_015492875.1 Anaerolineae bacterium
ATATAGATGCGCTGAACGCTAATACAGACCTGCCCACTATAGGCGAAACTGCCGACGATCGTACGGTCTAATGCGCGGTCAATATCAGCATTTTCATCGATAACCGTAGCCGCATTGCCGCCAAGTTCGAAGAGGGTGCGCCGCAATCCCGCAACTTGGCTGATTTTATGAGCGACAGGCGGGCTGCCAGTGAAGGTAATGAGACGCACACGCGGGTCAGTCGTCAACCAGTGTCCAACATCTGCGCCACCAGTCACGATTTCAAACGCGCCTTGTGGTAAGCCTGCTTCGGTCATAATCTCTTGTAGCCGTATAGCAGAGAGGGGCGTTGTGGGTGCGGGCTTCAGCACAACGGGACAGCCCGCGGCAACAGCTGGCGCAATTTTGTGGGCAACCAAATTCAACGGGAAGTTGAAAGGTGTGATGGCTGCCACCACGCCCACCGGCACGCGAATATAGTACCCAATTTTGCCCACGCCATTACGCGCGGCATCCATTGGCACCGTTTCGCCGTGAATGCGTCGCGCTTCGTCAGCAGCAAAGGTGAAGGTCTCTACTGCGCGGCCAGCCTCTCCACGAGCATAACGAATGGGCTTGCCGCTTTCCTGCGCCATGAGCCGCGCCAACTCTTCAGCTTGCTTTTCGATAAGTTGTGCCGTTTTGTTCAGGATGCGGGCGCGTTGGTGGGCGGGCATCGTGGCTAACTTTTCAGCAACTGCTTCCGCCCGTTGGATGGCCTCCCGTACATCTGTTTCGCTACTATCAGGAATATCGGCGAGAATCTCGCCATTATAAGGATTATGGATTTCAGTCATGGTGAATTCCTCAAAAATAGTTCTAAGTTTCGTTCCGGTCGCTTTTCTTTACCTTATCACAATATCATGGGGCTGTTATGAATGAGGTTCTTGCAAAACGAACCACGCCCGTTCTTCGTCTTGTCGAAAGCCACATACTATCAGCCCATGTTCAAAAGCCGCTATAAACGCCTCTCGCTGCGCCAACCGCCACGCCAACGCCTTATCTGGTGCTTGCTGCTTCAGGGTGGCGAGCTGGTCGGGCACTTCAACAGCATATACCTTTTTTCCGCCGAACTCTGTTAAACACACCTTCGGTTTATCATCCTCATCGGATTTCACCAGCCACACATCAGGATATGGCGGTTGTGGTGGTGTTTGCCCCTCTGCGATGTGCTGCACGCTTGCATCATTCAGAAACCAGTCTGCCTCCAGTCGGTCGCTGGGCAATCCTGCATTGATGGCATCGTGCATTTCCCCGTAATAATTCACATGATAACGATTGGCAATTGCCCCTAAGCGATACATATTGAACTTGGCATTCCCACGCTGTAGCGGGTCAAATGTCCAGTGAATGCTTTCGTATCCATGTTCCAACGCCCACGCCCGTTGTTGCAATTTCAAGCCGAACCCGATGCCGCGCCCTTGATACTGGGGCAACACCCCCGCCATCAGCGACCATAGCGCTAATATCTCTCCCCGTTGATATGGCATAGCAAAGGCGAAACCGACTATTTCTGCTTCGTCATAAGCGCCGATAACCACACCGCCATTGTGCACCACTTGTATGGTCATATGTGTGGGGACTGTTTCGCTCATATCTTGTCCCCAAATTGCCGCTTCTAGTTTTGGCAGTGGTTTCAGTTCTTGTGGTTGGGTGAGGACGCGATAACTAATCATATATACCCCCATTGCCCGCTGCTTCGTCTTCCCGCACATTCTACCCCCTGCTGCTGATGACGCAAACGCATTGGACTGAAAACAAAACCCCCGTACTAGGCGGGGGCTGGAGAGGGGAGATAAGGAGTAAAGGCTGGAATAAGCCTCCCTATCACATCTTATTGAGGACAGCTTCCACCGATGTGGCTGTCTGGTGATTTTCTTCTGCTTCGGCAAATTGTTCTTCTTCAGTAGAGCCTGCTAGCGCTGTGGTCGAAGCTTGTCCACCAGTGATGGTGTTCTGTAAAGCATCGAAATAGCCCGTACCAACAAAGGCTTGATGCTTCACTGCACGGTAACCGTGTTCGCGCTCTGCTTCAAACTCGGCGTCCTGCAATTCTGCATAGGCAGTCATGCCGTTTTCTTTATAGCCACGCGCTAGCTGGAATATGCCGTAATTTAACTGATGAAAACCAGCCAACGTGATGAATTGGAACTTATAGCCCATCGCGCCCAGTTCGCGCTGGAATTTAGCAATGGTGGTGGCGTCTAAATTGCGACTCCAATTAAACGATGGCGAGCAGTTATAGAACAGTAACTTATCAGGATATTCCTTGCGGATGGCCTCAGCGAATTGGCGCGCTTCCTCTAAATCAGGATGCGAGGTTTCACACCACAACATATCGGCATATGGCGCATAGCTCAGGCCACGCGCAATCGCCGCATCAATGCCATTGCGCACGTGGAAGTATCCTTCTGCGGTTCGTGGCTCATCGAGGATGAATGCTTTATCCCGCTCATCAACATCACTGGTGATGAGTGTCGCTGCGTCGGCATCAGTGCGGGCGATGATGAGCGTGGGCACATCCAACACATCGCTGGCTAACCGCGCCGCAATGAGCTTGCGAATGAACTCAGAAGTGGGCACGAGCACCTTCCCACCCAAGTGACCGCACTTTTTGGCCGAAGCTAATTGGTCTTCATAATGAATGCCCGCCGCACCTGCCTCAATAAAGGCTTTTGTTAGCTCAAAAGTATTGAGAATACCGCCAAAGCCCGCTTCACCATCGGCGATAATTGGCACGAGCCAGAATGGACCTTTTCGCCCTTCCATCGTTTGAATTTGATCGGCACGCAATAGCGCATTGTTGATACGACGCACTAAATTGGGTGCACTATCTGCTGGGTATAAGCTTTGGTCAGGATAGGTGTGGAAGCTGCTGTTATTATCCGCCGCCACTTGCCACCCGCTCACATAAATCGCTTTGAGGCCAGCTGCCACCATTTGCACAGCTTGTGTGCCTGTCACTGCGCCCAGCGCATTCACATAATCCTCTCGATTGAGCAAATCCCATAGTTGTTCCGCCCCCATCCGCGCAAGCGAATGCTCGATATACACAGAGCCACGTAGCCGCATCACATCCTCTGCGGTATATGGGCGGATGATGCCCTTCCAACGTGGGCGAGTGTTCCATTCCATTGTCATTTGTTCGGCATTACGCATACGTTGCATGATGAACTCCCTTTCTTACAGATAGTCGTAGGCGGGTAGAGTTAAAAATTCGGTGAATTGCGGGTTACGAATCATGTCGTCGAAGAGACGGGCAGCTAGGTCAAACTTGCCATGGTTGAAGCGCTGTTCACCCACTTCAGCCTTGATAGCATCCATTTCTTCCTCTAAAACTTGACTGTAGCGTTCAGGTGTAAGTTGGCTACCATCTTCTAACGCAGCTTGATGGTGCAGCCATTGCCACACTTGCGCGCGACTGATTTCGGCTGTGGCGGCATCTTCCATCAGGTTGTAAAGGGGAACACAACCGTTGCCGCCCAGCCACGCCTCTAGATATTGAATCCCAACTTTCAAATTCCAACGCAGCCCATGTTCAGTAATTGTGCCTTCACTGGGCGTGAGCAAGTCCGCCGCAGTAATGCGTACATCATCGCGCTGACGGCTAATCTGGTGCGCTTGGGGCATATAGCGGTTGAAAACTTCAAGCGCTACTGGCACTAATCCGGGATGCGCCACCCATGTGCCATCATGCCCATCTTTTACTTCGCGCTCTTTATCAGCACGCACCTTCTCGAATGCTTCATCGTTGGCATGGCGATCGTGCTTAATGGGGATTTGTGCGGCCATGCCCCCCATCGCGTGAATGCCGCGCTTATGACAAGTTTGGATGACATAGAGCGAATAGTTACGCATAAAGGGAACAGTCATCGTGACTTGGGCGCGGTCGGGCAAAACATACTCAGGCTTATTGCGAAACTTCTTGATATAGCTGAAAATGTAATCCCAGCGCCCACAATTCAAGCCTGCAGAATGGTCGCGCAACTCATACAGAATTTCATCAGCTTCAAATGCGGCAAGGATAGTTTCAATAAGCACTGTCGCCCGAATAGTGCCACGTGGTAGACCGAGTGCATCTTGGGCAAAGTTGAAAATATCGTTCCATAGACGTGCTTCTAAGTGACTTTCCAGCTTAGGCAGGTAAAAGTATGCCCCGCTACCGCGCTCTAATAATTCACGGGCGTTGTGAAAGAAATACAGCCCGAAGTCAAAGAGCGCGCCGGGGATAGGTTGTCCATCAACAACGAAGTGCTTTTCGTCTAAATGCCAGCCACGTGGCCGCACCATCAAAACAGCTGTTTCCTCATTCAGGTTATAGTGCTTGCCTGCCTCATTGGTGAATGAAATTGTGCGGCGGATGGCATCGCGCAGGTTGATTTGCCCATCAACCATATTGAACCACGTTGGCGAATTGGCATCTTCAAAGTCCGCCATGAAAACCTTCGCCCCGCTGTTGAGCGCGTTAATCACCATCTTTCGGCTAGTTGGCCCGGTGATTTCAACGCGGCGGTCTTGTAAGTCCTGCGGAATGGGGGCGACACGCCAATAGCTTTGGCGGATATGCGCCGTCTCCGGTGAGAAATCAGGCATCTCGCCGTTATCGATACGCGCTTGCCGTTCTAGGCGCTTTTTCAGCAGCGCGGCTCTCCTCGCGCGGAACTCCCGCGCTAGACGGACGAGAAATTCCTGTGCCTGCGGGGTCAAAATTTCCGCAAAGGCAGGCGTCATCTCGCCCCTAATTTCGACAGCTGTGTGCGTTTGAACTGTCATAACACGTAAACCCTCCCATAGTGAATAAAAAGCGAACTCTCGTGGTGTGTAGGCGTGATTGCCCCAATACACCTCAACCCATCACGCGGTGGCGTGAGTGTGCCCTAGATTAGTTGATTGCTATTGGCCAAAAGCGGTTAATGCCGGGTTGCCGTGGGTTATTGTGTGGATACGGCAGGCCATGCAATCACGATACTAGCTACAGCGACTACAGGGGATACGGCGCTATGTCGACTGTATACAAGGTGAAATGCACTTGTGATTGTCATGGTTACCCGTTCCTGCCGTTGACTATCAAAAACTCGTTTTGTGCTGATGTTCACAATTTGCCATAGAATTGTGAATTTTCGTACAACACAGAATAGAAAATTTTTGGCGGCTTTTCCTACACACTGTTGAAGACTTTTTCAACACATTGTTGATTAAATGTTTAATCAGTGGTACTTTGGTTGATAGTAACCAATTCAACCTGCTCAGGGATTGACGCCGATGACGGGCGTGGTATCCTCTAGGGCAATGGGGGTGGATGCGTCCCGGTGGGCGTCCCGGTCTTCAAAACCGGTGGCCGGCTGCACCGAGCAGGCGGCGGTGGGTTCGACTCCCATCCATTCCCGCTTTTCCTATGTAAAAGCCATAAATATAAAAAGGGCACAGCTTTCGCCATGCCCCATAAGCCCGTTATCTCCTGCCAAATTGGGCTTTTTCACTAATGCCAAACGATTGCCTCAGGCATTGTCAATGGCATATCGAAAGTTTCCGCTACGCCGGGATGGGTGATTTGGCCGCGATAGGTATTTAACCCCTTCGCCAAACCGGGGTCGTTGCGTAGCGCCTCGTGCAGCCCTAAATCCGCAACTTTCAATATATAGCGCAATGTGGCATTGGAAAGCGCCAACGTTGAGGTGCGCGGCACTGCGCCGGGCATATTGGCGACGCCATAGTGCAACACGCCTTCCACATAATAGGTTGGGTCTGCGTGGGTGGTGGGGTGGGTTGTCTCTACGCAACCACCTTGATCAACTGCTACATCGACAATGACGCTACCATCTGGCATATCGCGCAACATCTCGCGGGTAACCAAACGCGGCGCACGAGCACCCGTAATCAGGACAGCGCCAATTAACGCATCGGCAGTGCCAATGACTTGCTCAATGTTGCTGGCGTTGCTGTACATGGTGGTGATGCGCCCATGAAGCACGTCATCCAGATAGCGCAGCCGCTCTAAATTGATGTCCAGTAATGTGACGCGCGCGCCCATACCAAGCGCCACTTTGGCCGCGTTTGTGCCGACTGTGCCACCACCCAAGATGACCACGTGCGCTGGCTCTACACCAGGAACACCGCCCATGAGTACGCCGCGCCCGCCTTTGTGCTTTTCTAAATAGTGGGCGACAACTTGCGAAGCCATACGGCCAGCAACTTCGCTCATTGGCTCTAATAGGGGGAGTCGGCCTTCTTCATCCTCTACGGTTTCATAGGCTAGGCCTGTTACGCGGCTATCTGCCATCGCTTTGGTGAGTTGCTCATCCGCTGCCAAATGCAGGTAAGTGAATAAAATCAGGTTTTCGTGCAAATACTCATATTCCTCTGGCTGTGGCTCTTTGACCTTAATGACCATCTCTGCGCGCTGCCAAGCCTCTTTGGTACTATAAACGATTTGTGCGCCCGCTGCGCTATATTCGTCATCGCTGAAGCCGCTGCCAACGCCGGCACCGCTCTCTACAAACACCGTATGACCATGCCGCACCAGTTCTCCAACGCCAGCAGGCGGTAAAGCGACCCGATGCTCTAATGTTTTGATTTCTTTAGGCATCCCGATAATCATCATGCTCCCCTTTCGGCTAAGGCTTTCTTTTATCTTACATAATTTTGACTCAGTAGTGGGTTTAGGCCGCGCCTCGCCCATTATCAGCCTGTTGTCTCTATTATCATACATCATGTAGGAAATTTATACTGTAAAATTGGACAAACTGTCCTAAATATAAACGATTAAATGATGAATACGGGCTGGTGATGCCCTTTTGAAGGGGACTAGTAGGAAGAAGTGGATTGTTGGAGCGCGGAAAATAAAAAACCCGACATATCGTCGGGTAAATGGTGGGGCTGGTGGGACTCGAACCCACATGCCCGAAGGCGACTGATTTTAAGTCAGTTGCGTATGCCAATTTCGCCACAGCCCCATATTGTGTGCTTTTGGGGGCACGACGATAGTTTACCACAAAATTTTTTTCAGTGGTAGCGGATTTTTTGATATTTTCCCCTAAATAGGCTTCTCTTTTTTGACAGGGGCTGGCATTTTTGGGCGAGGTTACGGTACACTGTTCACCATAAGACGATGTAGTCTGCAAAGCGGAGGCTTGTCATGGCAACGACTTCTCGGACATGGTTCTATAGCACGCCCGAACCGCGTCCATATTACATTGAAGAACGCATTAACCATTCTTTATGGAACAACCGCCTTCAAGGTATCTATATGAGCTGCACCCAAGCGACCCCGCCCATCCAGATGGTGGGCGAGTGGGATGGCATCGAAGTACAGTTTGAATGGGTGCCGGGCAAATCCTTCATCCTGCGTATGTCGGAAGACCGCAAAGAGATGATTGGCGTTTTGCGCCAGATTTTGCTTGGTCTGCGTCCGGTGTTCACCTATCAAGACCCCGATGGCTTCTATGTCACCGAGTGGCATACTGATGGCGGCGAAGAGCGCTGGAAAGCCTTGCAAGGTGACCCGCGCTACCAAAACCTGCGCCGCATCAAAAGCAAAAAGTAATGCTAATCTATTGAATTTTCAGCGGGGCGTAGCTCAAAGTTGCGCCCTTTTAGTTTCTCTCAATGTAAGCGCTATGCTCGTAGTTGCGTCTAAGGTGAAGACACTTTTACTGAGATAAGGAAAATACTATGGCTCGTACCACAGTTCAACTTGAAGATGGCTATCGCACCACCATTCAATCACGCCATCACACCTATCATGCCGATGAACCTATTAACGCTGGTGGTACAGATACCGCCCCCACCCCTTCCGAGATGCTTATGGGGGCGTTAGGGAGCTGCATCGCTATTACGCTGAAAATGTATGCCGAGCGCAAAAAGTGGCCGTTGGAAAATGTCGAAGTCTCTTTGGATTACGAGCGTTTCAATGGTAAGGATTACGAGGCCTATGGGGGCGATGCGCTCTATGTCCACGAAATTCGGGAGAGCATTAAACTGTATGGCCCATTAGATGAAAAGCAGCGCGAACGCTTATTGGACATCGCCACCAAATGCCCCGTTCGGCGGATTATCGCCCTGCCGACTTTCTTCATCGAAGAACTGGTTGCTGAAGACGAAGCCTAACCTCGATTTATCAGGGCGCGCCCCTATCCGCGCCCTATTTTAATATCGCAGCGATAAACAAGTTAACCCGCCGTCCATCTTCTCAAACTCGCTCATCTCTAACTCGAAGATGCGGTCTGGTGAGTAAAATTTTTCTGCCAGCCTCTTTAGGACGGGGTAATCACCTTTGGTGATGAGCAGATACTCGTTAATTGGCAAGCAGTTCGCCGCATAAGCTTCTTCTTCTGGCAGCGTATAAACCTCTGCAAAGCTCAAGTCATAATCGATTTCAATGTGTGACGAACGCACCAGTACACCGGGCGCTAGCTCCGTCATCCCCGTTTTCAGGTGCAACACACCGCTGAACGGCACTGCGTCAACTTGTATTTCAGCATTGTGTTTTTGCAGGGCAGCGCGCAGGTAACTCACGCCAGCGCTATTGGTGCGATTGCCCACGCCAACAAGCACCTTATCCCGTGTGAATAGCACATCGCCACCATCAATATAAGCAGCTTCGCTTTGGACATAAAAGCGCTGTAGATGGGCGAGGTTGCGATTGACTTCGACAATTTCGCCCGCACGCGAGGGTTCTTTAAGGTTGCAGATGAAAGCGACATCGCCAAAGATGACCGCATTATCTTCGATAAAATGGCCATCGGGATAGCGTTCATCGGGCGGCAACGCAGTGACATGTAGCCCGCATGTGCGCAAGGTATCCAGATAGATACCATATTGTTCGAGTGCTTTGTCAAAATCGGGAGCGCCGAGCGATTGGGTGGTGAGGCCTTCCGCCATCGTATAAGATGGCCGTCGTACTAAAGCGCGGATAAATGGTGGCAAAAGAGACATAGCTTCCCTCGATGCAGTGTGCTGTTTTCGGGCGCTATTATACCACCAGTTACCGCTTAAAAAGGCTTCAGTGCAACGAGCTGCGTCAAGTGGCTATCTTCGTTGTAATAGAGAATTTTCCAATGCTCAAAACAGGCTTTTAATTCCCCAAGCTCCAGTAAATAAGTGGGATTCATATCTGAGCGTTGTTTTAAGGCACGCTTATTGAAGGTTTCATAGATGATGCGCCCGCCCGCTGTTGTAGCCTCTTGTAAATGGGGCAATAACTCGCGGTTCAAAAAGCGAAACACACATATCACATCGTAATAGTTGGCTTCAAATTTAGGATGGTCGAGGTCTATTTGTAACAAGTTGATATTGCGCAAGTTGCGCACCGCCATTTCTACCCGTGCTCTTTCCAGCGCAACGCGGCTAATGTCGGTAATATCAGTATGGTAGCCCTGCGAGGCGAGCCATAACCCATTTTGCCCAAAACCCGCCGCCACATCAAGCGCGCGCTTCACTTCGTTATTGCCCACTGGTGGCGTATATTCAAACAAAAGTGGATTAGGCGGCGGATAAGGTTCATTTAACCGCTGGCGGTATATATCATCCCAACGCACACGGTCTTCAGCAGACATGCGCACTTATTTCCCTCCATAGATGGGTACGTATTCCAAAGCATCAGGGACTGCTGCCATAATCTCTGCATCGCCGGGCAACAACTTGGCTTGAGGCCGCCGCTGCCGCCGTGCATGAAGCTGGTAAGCATCGCGCAAGGTGATGAAATCCGGGCGATGCCAATCAGACGGAACGCGCAAACAATTCATTACGGCCAGCGCCTGCCGCCCGCCCACGCTGTTCCAGTTCGGCGATTGCGGCTTCAGTAAAGCCTGCGCTGCGGCACGCTCTTCATCGCTATTTAATAAACGCCCAGCAAAGCGTTGGAATAACTTATCGGCCTCTTGTGGGTTCACCCCTTGCGCTAAAGTTTGCATGTGCTCTGGCAATGCTGTTAAGGGCACATCGGAGAGTTGTGCGCTGTCATCGTCCGCGCTTGGTGCATGATTAAGCGCCGTCTCTATGTCTGCTGAAGTTTTCCCTTCACGCAGGTAGGGGGTTAACACTTGCCATGCGGTTTCTCGCCCTTGCTGGTAGAGGGTGATAGATGCGGCCTCTTCATCAAAACGAAGCGCTAAACATAAACCGCATTGAGATAGGGGAGGCAATAACTCGGCAATCGGCTCGCCAATGATGCGGATGGTGTCGCCATGCGGCGGTGTGACGAAGAGCTTCACTGTCTGCGGATAAGCCAGACCGGGCATAACGCCAAATGGGTTATACAGTGTATAGTCGAGTTCCTGTAATGCCGTTTGTAGTGTGGCGATAATTGCATCGCGCTCAGCGGAGAATAAAAACAGGTTGCTCCAAGGCTTCATCATCTTCCTCATGTGCTATATCCGTTGTCTCAGCATAGCACACGATACTGCCAGCGTCTATAAAACCAAGCTTGCGGGCAATTTGCCGCTCTTGATTGGTCTCTCCCGCCATGAACAAGATATGACAGCCCCGTTGTGCGGATGCTCGAATGGCAGCGTTATAGATGACGCCTATCATCTCCGGCGTGCGGGCTTCTTTCATCAGCGCCCACGCCATCAGATGAGCCGATTGCTCGTATACCGTGATGAGTGCCACACCAATGGGAAAGCCGTCTCGATAAAACACAAGGTCAATTTGCTGCCCCTGTGCCACCGCCCGCATACTCTGCCCAACATATACTGGTTCTACGCCGCTGACAACCACCTCGTAGTAAGCGTTTTGCCACACATACCACCATAACGCCAATTTCTCTTGGTCATCTGCGAGAATGACTTGGCATTCACGCGGATACTCGGGAAGTTGGGCGACTTCAGTACGCTCTAACTTGTGAATCATAATCGGGGTTTCAGCTTCTAGTTCTAACCCTAGTTGATGCAAGGTATTGGCAAATTTAGGCGGGAAAAGCCCCTCAACGAAACAAATCCGCCCTCGATGCCCATACTCTTTAAGCGATTGTATCCCCTTTTCAATGGCTTGACCGCCAACCCAAGCGGTGTTTTTTCGTGGTGTGACATAGTTAAGATGGGGAACAACCACAGAAGGGTGATGAATGACATCGACAAAGCCAATGGATTCTAACTGTGCACCGAAATTCAAATTGGCTTGCACGATGTGATTTTGTACTTGCCGCAAGACTTGGCGCATCTGTTTGGTCGTTTCCCTATTGCTTTGATTCATCATGGTATTCCGTTACTCAATTCACATTTCGCTTTGATGATTAAGAAAAAATAGTTTTCTGGGTTGTGGGGGAGAAAGTTTTGTTTTCTATAAATAAACCTTCCAGAATTCCACAATATCACACTCACCTCTATACTAAGATTATCAAAAATTAGCGCCGTGCATATACATAATGGGTTTGAATAGAGAGATAAAAGGGGTTGATTTGGGTTATAAACTCGTGAGGATATTGTTACACCCATTTCATAACATTGATTAAGCCTTATGGCTATACTAAAAACACAGCAAGTTTTATCTAGGAGTTATCGATCATGTTTCTAGAGAAACCCAAGTTACTTTTCAGTGCCGCGGTAGAGCGACGGCCTTATTTTCGCCGATTTATGTGGCTATTATTAGGTGCTATCGCCGCCCTAGCGGCCACCATCGCGTTGGGGATTGCTGCCGACCGCAGCGTCATTTCTGGAGATATGAGTATGCTGGGGCAGGTTGTCGGCATCTTAGCGACAGTTGTGCTGGCGGCACGGGCGCTATTTCACTTGTTACGCTGGTTATCGCTACGTACCGAGCGTTTGCAATTTTTCGATAAAGGCTTTATCTGGGAGCGCAAAGGGCAAAAACACAAGTATAGCTATGCGCAGGTGAAAACATTTAGAGAAGGCGTGCGTTCTTTCTATATTTTCGATAAACCCATTTACCAGCGCGGCGCCCATACCCTCGTCATGCGCGACGGTAAAACCTTCCGCATCAGCGCAAGACACGGCGACACACGGCGCTTTGCCCGCGCAGTGCGGCGCTATATTGCCGAAATACACGGCCAGCGCATGGCGCAAGCGCTCCGAGAAGGGAAAAGGGTGCGTATTCATAACCAGCTCGCCATTGATAGCGATGGCATCATCATCGGCAAAAAGCGCATCCCTTGGCGAGAAGCTGATGTTCGGCTTAAAAATAACAAACTATTGATTGCCCGCCTCGATAAAAAGGGGCACTTCCGTCCCGTCAAGCGCTTTGACACCCGTAAACTAGATAATTGGGGCGGCTTTATCGAAGTGGCGATGAGCGTTATCCGCAATCATCAACCAGAGCGTTTCAACATTCGCACCGCGCCCGGATATACTGTTCAGCCATAAATCAGCATACGGGTAGGTGGATGTGTATCTCACCGAGTTGTAGTTTGTGGTATCCTGAAATTGGCATAAACCTTTATTTTGTTATAGACGGTTATCATCTATGAGCGAACTACTTCAGCAACTTAGTAAAGATATATTCCCACCTACTCTAATTCAGCAATTTGTGGATTGGTGTATTTGGGAGCAAGCCCGCCCTGCCTTATTGCTAGTTTTGCAAAAAGTGCAGCTTGAGGAACCGGCGCAGATATTAGCGGCGGCGCAGGATATTGACCAATTGCTCATCGCTACCGAACAAGTCGCTCAACGGATTTTCGAAGCGCGTAAAAGTACCGGCCCCTTAGGCTTATCTGCCGCTGAGGCTGCTGCTTATGAAATGCAGAACATGCTTCGGGCGGCGCTTGATGAGGGCGATGACCCCGAAAGTGTGGTCTTTTTTTCCGCTCGTGTGTGTGGTTGGGCGGCATGGGCCGAGACGGGCTTCACGAATCCCGCACAAAAGGCAATTGCTGAGGCCACTGCGCGTGATAAACAAACCCATACCTTAGAAAAACTTATCGAACAGTTTCGCACAGATTAAATACACCTAATATATAACCATGTGTTACAATAATCTATATCTTTGATAGAGCGCATCTCATACCAATAAAGGGCGGCGGGCCATGATTGGAACCCGTTTAGGGATTTATGAAATTATTGAAGAACTGGGCAAAGGCGGGATGGCGACGGTTTATCGCGCCTACCAGCCCAACCTCGACCGTTATGTCGCAGTAAAAGTCATCCACCGCGCCATTGCACAGGATAGCGGCGGCTTAGAGCGTTTTCATCGTGAAGCCCGCCTAGTAACCAAATTAGAACATCCCCACATCCTTCCTCTTTATGATTATGATTTTGACCATGACCCGCCTTATATGGTGATGCGCTACCTCGAAGGTGGCACGCTGAAAGAGATTATCAATCAAGGGGTGTTGCCACTGGGCGAAGTTGCCCATATTATGCGCCAGATTGCCTCTGCTCTTGACCATGCTCACCGTATGGGGGTGGTTCATCGTGACATCAAGCCCTCAAATATCATGGTTGACCAAGACGGCAATGCTTTCCTGACGGACTTTGGCATCGCCCACATTCAAAGCAGTGAAGGTTTGACCCAGACAGGCTTCACTGTTGGCACACCCGAATATATGGCGCCAGAACAGGGTTTAGGCCTTGTTGTCGATGCCCGCGCTGATATTTACTCGTTGGGCGTCATGCTCTTTCAGATGCTCACCCAACAAACACCTTATCGCGGGACTACCCCGATGGCGGTCATTTTGCAGCACATGAATGACCCAGTGCCCAGCGCCCATGAAGTGAATCCCAGCCTGCCGCCGCAGATAGATGCTATTATCACTAAGGCGATGGCCAAAAAACCACAAGAGCGCTTTCAATCTGCCGGTGAATTGGCAGAAGCACTTGTCGAGCTAGTTGGCGGCAGCGCGGCCAGTAAAGTGCCAACCCAGTTACGCAAAGCTGCACAAGGGACAATTGCCCAGTTGCAGGCCGCCCGTGAAGAACATAGGGTTGAGATTGACCGCACAATGGCGCAGTTTGCTGCCCAGCGGCGAGGCGCAAAAAGTACGGTGCTCGATGATGCGCCCACAGTGCTCACGCCGACAGAACAACGGACTGCCCGAACAGGCGGCTCACGTATGCCTGTGTTAGTTGGTGTCGCGCTGATTATTGGGGTGATTGTTGTAGTAGGCTTGTTGTTATCTGGTAGTGGCGATTCTGTCGATGAAGATGCTACAGCTACTGCTAATGCAATTGTGGCAGAAGCAGCCTCCGATACGCCCACCGCCATGCGCACCCCGCGCGTTTCGGATACCCCGCGCCCGCCAACCAATACCCCAACACAAACGCACACACCAACGAACACGCCACGCCCAACCAATACCCCGCGCCCCACAAATACACCTGCGACACCTTTTGCCCAAGCGCGGACTAATATGACGGTGCGTTTAGGCCCCGGCGCGCAATATCCGCAGGTGACGCAGCTTTCTGCCGATTCATTGGTGGAAATTCGCGGCATTAGTGAAGATGGTAGCTGGTATCAGGTGATTCTGCCCGATGGCTCGACCGGGTGGATATTGGCTTCCAGCACATTCATTGATTTTGCTGGCAATCCGGACGTGCTAAAAGTGGCGCAAGCGCCAACTAATACACCCACCCATACGCCCACCAATACCCCTACAGCCACCAATACACCAACACCAACGCCGACTAATACGCCCACCAATACGCCGACAGATACCCTAACGCCAACAGCGACGCCCACCAACACGCCCACCAATACACCGACAGATACCCTAACGCCGACAGCGACGCCCACCAATACACCCGTGCCAACAGCGACGCCGACAGCGACAGATACATTAGAG
>WGEI01000355.1 GCA_015492875.1 Anaerolineae bacterium
GTGTTATAGAGATTAATCCAGAACGCCAATCGCTCCTCTAAGGAAGATAAAGTCGAGGGGTCAAAACGCTGTAAGGCATGGGTAAGGCGCTGGTATTCAGAGAACGTTGGACTGTTGGCCAAGCGAGAATAATCTACGCGGCCTGTTTGAACATCAATACCCTCTCCCTGTAAACGATTGATAACTTGTTTAAGATAAGCCGCAATATGTTCGGATACCTCTGAAGATGGATAGCCCGCACAATTGAGCGCCTCATCAGGCCGAATGCGATTCACTAGCATATATAAACGTAACGGCCAGCGAATCGGGAGCGTTTGCATGATGGTGGGCGCACAAATTGACATGGCTATTTAACCTCCATGAAAAGATATTTGGATTTGGTCGTTAGCGTCGTAACTGACATGCGCAAAGTACGGCGGCGCGTCATCCGCCATAGCGAAAATACGCGGCAAGATATAGGGCAAATCTTCCACCAACTCTAAATCCAAAATCTTACGACGAGCTATCCAATGCAGCGTGCCTTCATCGCTATCATGGCGAAATTCTCGGCTAGTGGCCTCTGCTGTGAATACAAATAGCAAAATTCCTGTTTCGTGACCGACATCGATATTGTGGATGGCGCGTAGGCGCAAGTTTCTCACTTCCAGATTTGTCTCTTCGCGGATTTCTCTTAATACGCCTGTATAGGGGTCTTCATCACGTTCAATATGCCCGCCAACACCGTTATAACAATTAGGGAAAACGCGGCGATGGGGGCTTCTTTTCATCAGCAAAACATCATCACCATTGAAAATGAAGCAGAGGGTACGGGGAATGGTGAGCCAACGGCCTGAGGTGGCGTTTGCACCTTGTTCATTTGCGCCCATTGTTTTCACTCCTAAAATGTGTGCAAAGCGTACAAAGAATAATCGGCAGAATAAACAATGATTGATAGGTTATCACCGTTCGTGCTACTCTATAACACAATACCGGTATCAACAAAAGAGGCAGATTGAGCATGCAATCCGCACACCGTAATGCGCCACCGCCAGATTTACGCATTGTATCGATAGAAAGCGTCCAAGCCCACGAAGAGCACGATAACCAACGTTCTGACCCATTGGTAGAGCGTTTGCGTAACGAGACGGTCATGATTAACCCGCCACTAGTCGCGCCAATGGGGGAAAACGAGTATGTCGTCCTTGATGGCGCTAATCGCTGCCATTCGCTCGCCAGATTAGAATACCCGCATATTTTAGTACAGGTCACATCCTATGAAAGCGGCTATGTGGAATTAGATACATGGCGGCATGTCGTCAGTGAGTGGGATGTTGATGGGCTACTGGCACAGTTGGAGCAAATTCACGATATAGACATTGAAGATGGACAAGATGCCGAAGCGGTTATGCACTTCATTTTGAGGGATAGGCGCATTCTGGCGATTAAAGCGGCGGTAAATAACACCCATGAGAAGAACGCTGCTCTACGTAAGGTGGTTAAAGTATATCAGCGAAACGCGCGATTAAACCGTACGGCGATTAATGAGCCGGAAGAAGTGTGGGAGTTGTATCCTAAAGCCATTGCGCTAGCGATTTTCCCTGAATATCAGCCTGCCGATATTATCGCTGCAGCACGATACCGCGCTTACTTGCCAGCCGGTATCAGCCGCCATATTATTCATGGGCGCGCGTTGAGGGTCAATTATCCGCTACAGGCGTTAAGAGACAGACAGATGTCGCTCAGCGAAAAAAATAATGCTTTGCAACTATGGATACAAGAGAAGCTGGCCAAACGCAGCATTCGCTATTATGCTGAAGCCACTTACCAATTCGATGAATGAGGTCAAGTATCAATGAGCAAAACGGTAGAAGAAGCGCTGAAGCAAGCAACATTTTACAGTGACGATCAACTTTACGTTTTTCTCAAGTTGCCAGCTGGAGCTATTACAGTTGCGGCTGGGATAATCGCCGAGATAAGCGAGCCATTTTGCGCGTTGATTGTCGATAAGGATGAGGTCAGCCTGTTGATACCTGAAGAGGCGTTAGAAGACTTCAAGGGACGGTTACGGGATTATCAAGGGGCGGACAAGCGCTATCGCCTCATTACAGTAGATGTAGAATTGCCGATGGAGATGGTCGGTTTTATGGCGCGGCTGAGCCAAAAACTGGCTGAAGCGGGGGTGAGCATTTTACCTTATGCAGCATATAGCCGCGACCATATTGTTGTGGATGACCAACACTTTGATAATGCCTTGCAAGCCCTACATGCGTTACAATCGGACATATAAGCGACCATCAACGTATCAACAAAGGGACATAGAGAATGAACGTTCATTTTTTTGACAACAGCGAAGCCAATGGCCATTTAGCCCCTCGTGAAGAAGTCAAGATTGAACGGCTTGAAGTCACCCCTTATCCAGACCGTTACCGCATTTTCATTGAAGTTGATGTGACGCCATTTGCCGAGCGCCCTAACTTACTTTTGGTTGCGCATGATGACAATGACCACATTGTAGGCGAACTCAACGTTATTGGTACAATGCACCCCAAAATGGAATTCACCATGCATATACGGGGGCAAGATGACCCTGCAGGGGTGTATACCCTCACGGCAGAGCTATTTTATGAAACGCGCAATCCACCCCAAGACCACCAAATGGTCGCTTTCACCATTCCACAGGTCGATACCCCTTAACTAGCGATATCGGCTGCATTAGCGATGAGCCGAATGTATAACAGGGCTTGAGGCTGAGGCCGAATCGGTTATACTCTGCCCAATAACGTGGGAAAGGCTTTGGCTAATGCAGCTCTGGCTCAAACATGAGCATTTCTCAACATTAATCGCACATGCACAGCAAGCACTGCCGCAGGAAGCTTGTGGGGTTTTGTTGGGCGTGGGGGATGAAGTGCGGGAAGTCATCGCGCTAAAAAACGCCTCCCCTACCCCAAAAACACATTACATCATAGAGCCTCAAAGGCTGATACATGCCATTATAGATGGTCAAAAGCGCGGTTTAGGGCTTGTGGGCTTATATCATTCACATCCAAGCGCGCGCCCTATCCCTTCGACGACCGACATTATGGAAGCACAATATCCCGATACGCCTTATGTCATCATTAGCCTAAAGCAGGCGAAGCCCAAAATAGCGGCTTGGCATATTCATTATGGGACGGTGACACCTGTCGCCCTGTATATTGGGGATACACGGGAACGTGATGCGATAGATGAGAAATTATCGCGCGCGCAGAAAATAGCGATTATCTTAGCCGCTTTGGTTGCTGTATTATTGGTGTTGGTTATTTCATTCAGCTTATTGCCGCCCCCTCCCCCATTAACGATGCCATAGGGGAGAGATAGATATTGGAGAATAACAGTGCTAAGCCACATATTTTTAGCAATTCTGATCGGTTGGCCAGCGGGCGTTTTGGTGAATGTACTGGCTGATTATTTACCCGCGCGGCGTAAAGCACAGTGGGCAGCAGCCGAAGGGCATGAAATTCCACTTATCACGTGGCAGCCTAAATATAGCGATGGCACACCTAGACCAGCGATAGCGTGGTCGGGGATATTGGCTTTTATAACGGGCAATCGCTTCGCGCCAACTGGTGGGAGGTTGGGCTGGCGTCATCCGATTACGGAATTATTGACAATGCTCTTCATGGGGCTGGCTTTGGGGGCAGCAGAAAGCAATGAGGTATCTGCTATCCAGACTATTTTTTGGCTGGTCTATATGGCGATTTTCATGCTGGTCATCGTCATCGACATCGAGCATAAGCTTATTTTATTTGCGGTTATCGTCCCCTCAACGCTCCTCGCGCTGGTAGATGCGCTCATCACGCCTAACAATCGCCCGCCCAGTTTGGGGGATGCGCTCATTGGTGGGGTGATGGGGTTTGCTGTGTTCTGGTTGCTGTACAATGGCGGCTTTTTGTTCACCTATATCATGGGGAAATTGCGCGGGCAGGACATCAAGACCGTTGCATTCGGTTATGGGGATGTGATGATGGCAATGTTGAGCGGACTTATATTGGGGTGGCGCGCGTTGATTTTCGCCATGTTTTTCACTGTGTTTCTTGGCGCACTGGGCGCAATGTTGTACCTAATCGGGCGGCGGTTATTGGGACAACGTTATAGCGCTTTCACTGCCCTGCCCTATGGACCTTATATTGTGGTGGGAACAATGGTTATGCTTTTGTATCCGGATACAATACGGGTTCTACTGGGGTGGAATTAATGGCAAAAAGAACGCGCTATACAATCTGGGGGATGGTGATAGCGATTATCCTCATCGCTTTTGCTATGCGTATAGCTCAGCTCAACGATTACCCGCCTAGTACAAGCACCGATGAAGCGACGAATGCTATTGATAGTTTTCGCTTTGGGCTATTATGGAATTTGCCACTTTATGAAGATATAGGCAGGCCGGAACCGTTATATCGCATTATTTTAGGTATTGGGGCTGCGCTCTTCAGCCCACGAGTATGGAGTATGCGGTTCACCACTGCTTTATTGGGCGTTCTCAGCGTTGCGGCGGCGTTTCGCGCTGGCGTGGCCATCACCATAGGGCAGCGCAAAGTGGTGCGATTAGGGGCGGGGTTCGTTGCGGCGAGTATTCTGACTGTGGCTATGGGGCATCTCACTCTCTCGCGGTCAATCTACCGTGGGACATTACAATTGCTTTTCACATTGCTATATATCAGCGCTTTATTTCGGGGGCTAGAAAAACAGCAGAAGCGATATTTCATCACAGCGGGCGTGCTTTTGGCCATAGCCACGCACACATATACCTCCGCGCTGTTATTGCCGTTGAGCTTGCCAATTGTGGGGTTGAACTTACTCGTATTTCAACGGGCGCGGTGGCGGCAATGGCTGCCCAATCTGATTTTAACGGGCGTGATAGCAGGGATATTGCTGTTGCCTGTGGCTATACTGATTTTGCAACAGCCTGATGTGATGTTGGGGCGCGTGCAAGATGTAACGGATACACAGACCTCATTTGGGCAGCGTATTCAGCAGTTCTTGATGCAATTCTACTATATGGGCGATGAAAATCCGCAATATAACGTGGCCAACGCGCCATTAATCCCCCCTATATTCAATCTGATTTTTACGATTGGATTGCTCGGCGTAATCTGGCATTTTCGTAAAGCGGCGAGTTGGCTCATTGGGGGAATGTTCATTTTGGCGGCCATACCTGTGCTGCTGTCCAATGAGGTAACTCATGGGTTGCGGATATTCGGGGAGTTTGCACCCATCGCTTTAACAGCGGCTATGGGCTACGTGGTTTTCGTCGCTATCAGTGAAAAGATATGGAAATGGCGGCAACATATCTACCATGTTGGGTTGATAGCAATCTTCGGGATAACCGTCGTTCTCAGTGGGGCAACATGGCAACAATATCGAGATTACTGGGAGAAGCCAGAAGAATGGCGGCTGTTGAGTGGCTATGGTGGGGTACAACTCACACATAATGAATGGTTCTTCCGCACATTCCGCCGAACCTTTGCAGAGTGGGTCATCGCACAGGATGAGCCATTGTTAATCCCTGTGGCGAGCATGGAGCGTATGACAACGCGCACATGGCTCTTTTCAGCTTATCCGGAGGTGCGCTTTGATACGCCGTCACAACTGCCTGATAACACACGGTTAGTCTGGCCATACGAGCCAAAGAGAGGGGCTTTTTGGGATAGTGAGCGATTTTATGCGCTACTAGATGATGGCGTTATTACGCTATTGCCGCCACTAGATAATGAAGCAGTTGCCGCTTTGCATGAGAAAGGCGACGAGCTGACGCTTGTGGAAGAACCAACACAGGCCTATTCACAAGTTGTATTGGTGGGAGAGCTTGGCGATTTTCAGCCGAGCTATATAGCATTGTCCCCATTAACTTCGCCTGCTATCTATGGGCGTGAGGAGTTAGCCATTATCGCTTTAGGTGGCGATATGACGTTGCAAGGTGATGAAGACACAGTTAGCTATACACTGTTATGGGAAAGTCTGCAAGCGAGAATTGGGCACAATTATGGGCTGTTTGTTCAGTTGCAAACACAAGATTACCAGCGTTTAGGGGGCGTTGACCTCGATTTTTGGCGCTGGTTTAATCCAACTTCGGCATGGCCAGAAGGGGCACAATATCCGTTTGATGTCACGATACCGTTAGAGCGGCGTTTAGCACCCGGTGCTTACCGTCTAGTGGCTGGGTTAACTATCACTGGCGGCAAAGCAGTAGATGCCAATGGCGGGTATGGGGTTGAGAGTGGCGGGGCGACTATAAGCTGGGTGAAAGTGCCACAGGAAAATATCCCATCGCCCACAGAGCCAGCACATGCGATTGATGCTACGTTGAACGACTTGTTCGCTTTGCGCTATGCTGAAGCGGAACAAACAGAGAGCGATGCAGTCACGATTACGCTTTATTGGGAAGGCTTGGTAACAAGACCTGATATTGATGCGACAATTTTTGTACACCTAGAAGATGGTGATGGCAATATCGTTGGGCAAAGCGATATACGGCCACATAACGGGCAATACCCAACTTTTATCTGGGATGCGGGCGAGATAGTGCAAACAACGCACACTATTCCACTAAATAGTGCAGATATAGAGACGCTTCAAGTATGGGTTGGGATGTATACGCAGCCAGATTTTACACGGCTACAGGTCATGCAAAATGGCGTAGCCAATGCTGACAACCGTATTGAAGTGGGTAAATTGAGCAACTTACTGGAAGTGCCTTAATCTGGCGGCGTGCCCTCGATAATGTCATCAATGGGCACATAGCGGAAATTGAGATGTGCTAGCTCTGGCGGTGGCGGATGTAGGGGCTTATCCCAATAAAC
>WGEI01000356.1 GCA_015492875.1 Anaerolineae bacterium
GTTGCGCATAAGCCGCATTTGTGGGGTCACTGCTTCCTGTGCGCCCGCCAATCATCACTAACCGAAACGCCAGCCCCTCCTGACGGACTGCCGCCAATGTGTCAAGCAGTGTATCTAGGCCTTTGCTATGATTGATAAATCCAAAGTGGGCTAATAAGAGTTCTCCGTCCCGTACCCCGCAACCTTCACGCCACGCCTCTCGTTCGTAGTTTTCAGGCAGTTGTGCCACTACTGTTCCCCCAATGGGGATAAGCCGCGCCCTATCCAGCTCTGCTACACGTTCATAGTCTTCATGGTTGGTGACAATCACCCCGCTGGATTGTCGTGCTAAGTGCATCACAATCCAGTTACGCAATTTCCCCGCTTTGGGGAATAAATAGGGGAAGCGCAAATCGTGAAATGTCGTTACAATGGGCACGCTGGTGCAATGGGGGATAAAGTGAACGAATGGCGACATCCCATAAGCCGCCGTTTGAAAGTGCAAGTTAACGACATCTAGTTGGTTCGTTTTTGCCCATTGTCTTACTGTATTTAAGCTGCCCATTCCCCAGCGTTGAACAGTGTTAGCGAGATGAATACGCTCGTTTGCTTCCGTTGTTGTCGCGTGGCTGAGTACAAAGACTGCTTGCTCTTGGTTGGTGAATTGTTCCGCCAGAATATGACACACATCGCCCACGCCGCCCTGCATCGGGGGATATTCACCAGTGATGATTCCTATACGCATCAGGATGCCTTCAAGCCAGAGCGTAAAACCCGCCAGTAAGTTTTGACACGCGCTTTTCGCAGCGCGCGTTTATGCCCAATAAGCCCTTTAATAGCCTCTATGCCCAATTGCAAAGCGTAATTTTTTAACAAAAACAAGCGCAACATTCCCGCAACAAACGCGCCATGATACTTTTTGTAATAACGCAGCTTACTCTGTTGAAAATGAATGTGCTTATGGGCTGGCACTTGGGCTGTGCTTTGCCCACCATGATGAACGATTTGTGCTTCGCCATAATAGACAACGCGCCACCCCGCATTTTTGGCGCGTTTACACCAATCTAACTCTTCAAAAAACATCACGTAACCCGTATCCAAACCTCCAATCTGCTCATAGACTTCGCGCCGCGCCAGCAAGGCAGACCCCTGTACCCAGTCCACATCCGCAATCGCATTATCCGCAATGTCTTCCGCATAGAACTGCGTGAGCATCTTTTTAGGCGCAAAGCTTTGCAGCCATGTGCTTTCAAAAAAGCCTAAACTCATAGTGGGAAAGCGCCGCCTTGTCGATTGGGTGCTGCCGTCGCTATTGAGCGTATGCGGTCCAATAATCCCTACATCAGGATGCGCTTCTAGATAATCCAGCATTTGGGGTAGGGCATCGCCAATTAGTTCTGTATCAGGGTTTAGCATGAAGAGATAGCGCCCCTGTGCGGCTGCAAAACCGATATTGTTGCCACGAGTAAAACCTACATTCTCGCTTTGTGCCAATAGCGTCACTTGTGGGTAGCGCCCTCTCAACATCGTGACGGTTTCATCCCGACTAGCAGAATCAACAACAATGATTTCTGCCACATATTTGCCGTCACCTGTGCCACCCACTTGCACATGGCTCTTGAGAATGCTATCCAAACAGGCCGCTAGCAAATCAGCGACATTCCAACTCACGATAATGATGGATACATCAGGGGTTTTATTCTGCATTGCCGCCCCAGTCCTTTTTACAAATACCAAATAGGATTTTACCAACAGTTTACGAAATACCAGAGCGTTAACACACTCTCTTTACAACTTCGTTTTACCATAGTTTCAGAACACAATATCAAAGCACGGATATTTAGGAGGTTATCATGTTCAAAAAATCAATCGTCGTAGTTGTCTTAGTAGCGCTTATGGCGCTGTTTGTCGGCGCGGTCAGTGCTCAGGATGATACCGGCACACCCGAAGAGCGTGAGCGCAATCGCATTGGTACAACAGCTATTCGTCAGGCCATTCAAATTCTATCTGAAGAAACTGGACTGAGCGGGCAGGAAATCCTCGCCCAGCTTCAAGAAGGCATGACCTTAGCTGACATCATCATCGCCAATGGCGGCAGTGTGGATTCTGTGATTGCGTCTGCTGTTGCCGCCGTTAATGAGCGGGTACAACAAGCGCTCGAAAATGGCAACATCACCCAAGAACAGGCCGATAATATGCTGGCTAACATTGAACAGCTCATTACTGATGCGGTGAATGGGGATTTACCTCTGCCATCAGTTGGACATCGTGGCCCTTCTGTAGATGCTCTTCGTGAGGCTGCTGGGCGCAACTTGATTAGTGCTGTGACAGAAGTCACTGGTTTGGAAGCACGCGATATTATTCAGCAAATGCGCGATGGTTCGACATTGGCCGAAGTCATTACCGCTAATGGTGGTGATGTAGATGCTGTTGTCGCTGCTGCGGTTGCTAGTGCCACTGAGAAAATTAACCAGCTGGTCGCTGAAGGTAGACTGACTCAGGAGCAGGCCGATGAACTCATCGCTTCGCTAGAGAGTATCTATACTGAAGCTGTAAATGGCTCATTCCCTGGGCGTGGTGACCGCGGCGACCGTGAACGCCCAAACCGCGACGAACGGCGCTTGGGCAACGGGATTGTGCAACAAGTTGCCGAAGCCACTGGTTTAGAGGCACGCGACATTCTCCAGCAACTGCGCGATGGTAGCACCTTAGCCGATATTTTGGCTAGTGCTGGCGTCGACGTGGATGGTTTCATGGATACGCTGCTTCTCCCCGCTGTGCAGCGGTTAAATGCAGCAGTCGCCGATGGCCGTCTCACACAAGAAGAAGCAGATGCCCGCCTTGAGCAAATCCGCAGCACCTTGCTGGAACGCCTGAATAATCCTGCCAATCCCCCAATGCCGCCTGAGGCTGAATCTAGCACTGATAGCTAAATACCAGCTTTCACTTGAAAACAAGAGCGCCTGAGTTCGGGCGCTCTTTTGCATTAGCTGAGCTTGAAAAGGCGTTCGGCGTTTCGTGTCGTGATTTGCCCCATCTCATCAGGACTAACGCCATGTAATTGGGCTAATTGCTCCACAATATAGGGGATATAGGCTGGCTCATTGCGCTTCCCACGATATGGATGCGGCGTTAAAAAAGGGCCATCTGTTTCTACGAGAATGCGGTCTAATGGGATTTGCGATGCTATTTCCCGTAGTTCATCGGCCTTCTTAAATGTGATAGGGCCAGTAAAGCCCAGATAGAAACCAGCAGCTAGCGCCCGCTGGGCAATAGCCATTGACGCTGAAAAGGAATGTAAAACGCCTGCGCGTCCCTGCAGGTTTTCGGGCAAAGTGTTTGCCCATGCCTCCAGAATATCGATGACATCCTCACTTGCTTCACGGTTATGGATAATCACCGGCAATTCTAATTTTGCAGCGAGTTCCAATTGGCTTTCTAGCGCCCACCGTTGCTTGTGTTTGGGGCTTTTATCCCAGTAATAATCAAGCCCTATTTCGCCAATGGCCACAACTTCGCCCTCTTGTGCTAGCGCTTCAATTGGCCCTAAAATTTCGGCTTGAAAATCAGCGCTGCTATTGGGGTGAATGCCAACAGCGGCAAAAATTCCTTGATATGTTGTTGCCAGTTGCAGAGCTTCATAGCTAGATGACACATCAATCGCAGGGACGATCATTCGGGTAACCCCAGCATCAACCGCCCGTTGAATGACTTGCGGGCGGTCTTCGTTATATCGTTCAAAATTGAGGTGGCAATGCGTATCAATGAGCATAAGTCTTAGAGGCGATGCTGTTCTTTAAGTAGTTCAATATCCGCTTCAACCATCATCTGGATCAGCTGTTCAAACGAAACGCGCGGCTTCCACCCTAGTTTCTGATTTGCTTTCGTTGGGTCTCCAACCAACAGGTCTACTTCTGCTGGCCGCATAAACCGCTCATCTTGAACAACGTAATCTTGCCAGTTTAAGTCCACACACGCGAAAGCAACTTCTACCAGCCGTTGAACAGAGTGGGTTTGGCCTGTTGCCACTACATAATCATCAGGCGTATCCTGCTGTAGCATCAACCACATCGCTTGCACATAATCGCCAGCGAAACCCCAATCGCGCTGTGCATCCAAATTGCCTAGTCGCAGCTCATTGCCCAGCCCCAACTTGATTTTTGCGGCATGGTAAGTGACTTTACGTGTCACAAACTCTAGGCCACGTCGGGGGCTTTCATGGTTGAATAAGATGCCGCTGGAAGCATGTAAACCGAAGCTTTCACGATAGTTTACTGTAATCCAATGCCCATAGACCTTTGCCACGCCATAAGGGCTGCGTGGGTAGAATGGGGTAGTTTCTTTTTGCGGCACTTCTCGCACTTTACCAAACATTTCACTGCTAGAGGCTTGGTAGAAGCGAATTTCTGGATTAACTGTGCGGATTGCATCCAAAATACGAGTGACGCCGAGCGCTGTCACATCACCGGTGAAAACGGGCTGTATCCATGAAGTTTGAACGAAACTTTGCGCCGCGAGATTATAAACCTCTTCAGGTTCAACTTCTTGTAATGTCCGTGTGAGGCTTGTCTGGTCGCTCATATCGCCAGATACCAGCGTAATCTGGTCTTGAATGTGGCGAATACGGGGGAAATCTAATGTGCTTGTACGCCGTACCAACCCAAAGACCTCGTAGCCCTTACTGAGCAAAAACTCAGCTAGATAAGAGCCATCTTGGCCGGTGATACCGGTAATTAAAGCGCGTTTACCCATCCCTAGAAGTTCCTTTCCTGCTTGATACGCTGGCGACAATCTTCCAGCACATCTTTTAATGTTTGCTCGAACGGTATTTCAGGTTGCCATCCCGTTGTAGCGTGAAGGCGTGTTGCATCGCCCTGAATAATGGGAATGTCAACCGGGCGCAACCGGCTTTCATCTACACGCACCTCAATCTCTATATCTGTGTATTGGAATAACACATCGAGAATATCCTGTGCGCTATACGTTTTTCCGGATGCGATATTATAGGCTTCGCCGGCAGTACCCTTATCCATAATGAGGCGGTAAGCCCGCACAATATCTCGCACATCAGTAAAATCCCGCTGCGGCGCAAGGTTGCCCACATAAATGATTGGCTCTTGCAGTCCCGCTTCAATGCGCGCAATTTGCATGGCGAATGCCGGCGCGACGAAACGCTCGCTTTGGCTGGGACCAAAATGATTAAACGGGCGCGCCCTCATAATAGGTAACTCATGGCTGATATGATATTGCAGCCCCAGCATATCTTGGGCGATTTTACTGACGCTGTAAGGGCTAGATGGCCTTAATGGTGCTGCTTCACTCAGCGGCAATTCATCCGGCTGAACCGCGCCATAAATTTCTGCTGAACTGATTATCAGCATACGTGGGCGAATGTTCGCCTTTAGGCAACCTAAAATGATATTGAGTTGAGCGCGGATATTGTTCTCCAGCGTTTCCCATGGGTCTTCAAATGACCGTGGCACAAAAGCTTGCGCTGCTAGGTGATAGATGTAATCAGGCTGAAGCTTTTTAATCAGCGCAAAAGTTGCTTCTTCGTCCTTCAAATCCAGTTCATGACAAACGACATCATTATGGGGGGGCGCTGGCCGTTGAAGCACTGTGCCATACAGTTCAGCGTCAGGATAAATAGCCCTCAGATGATGTACGAGATGTTGACCGACGAAACCGCCGGCGCCAGTGATAAGGATACGCACCGTCAACTTTCCAGTTTACAAGCGTTAACTAACGCAGGGCATTATAAACAAACTTATGCACACCGCTACCCTTAAGGTTGAGGATAGCGCACTAAAAAGGCTGAAACCCGCCTCGATTGCGTGTCTTGGAACGCTATCATATCATAGTGAACACCAACTTCTAGTGATTGCGGCGGAAATACCCACGCGACTGTGTTATCACTGTTATCTGTCACCAAATATGTATAAGTGCCTATCGGTGGCCGAATTGGCACACTTGCCAAGCCATTAGTGACATCGCGGATGAGATGGGTGATGCCTCTCGTGAAGTAGTAGCGGTAATCATCATCTGGCCCTGGTGGTAACAGCGTGTTATCTGGCGCCATAAATCCGATGCCAAAGGGGACAATATCGCCCTGTGTCAAATTGACTAATCGTAAATGGGGCGATTCACCATCAAATGTTAGCCGCCCATCATCAACCAATAGCATATCGATAGCCGTTAAGGGTGTGCCATAAACAAACAACGTGTACGTTTGCTCAGGGAATAACTCTAGTTCGCGCGCTACACTATAGCTTTCTTCAGCCACCAACTCAGCACTGAGCTGGTTATCACCGTTAGGCACGATGAACAATTCACTACTTTGGCCAATGCTAAGCTCTTCTACCAGCAAAATATCATTGAGATATACATTCACAGGTGCTTCGCTCTCAAACGCATTGACGACACGCAGGCGGGTGGGCAAGCGCGGAACGGGTGTGAATTCTTCGACTTCATCAGCACGAATGATGCTTTCTTCAAAACCTACAGGGTCGCTGAAAACGATAGGCGGCGCACTCATCGCGCCAGTGAATAGATAGAGATAGCTTCGACCGGCTTCAAACCGCACGCTATTCACTTCTTCTAGTAAATCTGTGGGGGCATTATTCTCCACTTTATTCCAGAACAAACTATATTCTGAGCCGCCTGCAATAGTGACACTTGGGCTAATATCCCCATAGCGCAAATCGCCAACCGCCCCAGCAAATGGACCAGCTGAGCTTTCTAACCGCGCAACTGGTGCATCAGGCACAGTATGGACAAAAGTAACCCGCGCTTCTCCTTCTGGCACGGGGCTTAAATCATCGCGATAAGTGATAAGTCGCAAATTATTGTCTGTGCCCGCTAAGATAATTGACACCGTTTCGTTGGGATTAGCGCGTAATGGTGTGATGAGCAGCGCATTGTCGTTTACAGGGTCTGCCCCTGTAGGATAGATGCTCAGCGTGTAGGTTTGCGATTGTATTTGCTCTCTATCAGTGCTTCTGCCAAATGTGAGCAGGCGCGCCATTAACATATCATCTAAATACACATCCACCGATTGTGCAGAGGCCAGTGCATTGATGAACCGGATATTGGTGACCGATGGCGCACGTGTCGCTATTTCAATAACATCTAACTGTTGAGGCGTTTCCCCTTCAATGATGATAAAGGTGTAATTAAAACCTCCGCGCAATTCAAAGCGCCATTCAAATAAAGGCGTTTCGCCGTTGATAAAGCGCAAGTCGTTACGCCCAGCAGACACTTTTAGATACTCTACGGCTTGTCCAAAAGTGACGCCGTTCGCCAAAGCCTCATCATTAGCCGTGATGAGCAAATCAGGGGCACTAGCTGCTGCATGAATAAATGATACGCGCGAAGTATCCTGCCCTAAGGGCGTGTTGGATTCAAAATAGGTGTTGAGCCGAATATCATCGATTGAGCCGCTTAAAACCAGAATAAGCGATTTTGCCCCTTCAATCATGAATTGTGTTTCCAAAATAGGCTCTTCGTTGTAACGATTACCACTAGGTACAACGCGCAATGTGTATGTGCCTGCCTCAATGCCTGCTTGCCCCGTCGCTAACCCGTAGCGCAAATTAGTCGCAATCGATAAACGCTCGATATAAACGTCCACAATGGGTAATTGCGGGATGGCTTGTGCAACACGGATATAGGCTTGCTGATTTGGGTCATCAGCAATGCTGCGCGGTAAAGGGGCCAGCGTGGCTTCTGGTGTCGCCGTAGCAATTGGCGTAGCTGTCGCTGGCTCTGGCGTATGAGACGGCGTGACGGTAGGCAAAGCCGCAAGGGTAGGCGGGAGCGGTTCATCAACATTGGGTTGACAAGCGGCTAAAACGATAAATACAGCTAAAAAGAATAATCGGCGCATGACTAGCCCTCACTATCAATAGTTATTGAATATATCGTCTAGTGTATATGCGCTTGACGTGAAAAACAAAAGACCCCATGGTACTAACCACAGGGTCTTTACTGATTAACAGCGTTTATCAGCCGCCCGATGGAATATCTTCAATATCCGCCGGACGCCCATTATACGAAAGGTTCACGAACTGCGCAGCAATCCAGCCGCTTTGCCCTTCATAGGTTGTGTGTAACCATGAGCCATCTTCTGTGCGCAGGTCAATGATGAGTTGCTCACCACTAGGGATAAGCGCCAGAGATTCAGAGCTGGTATCAGGATTGCGGCGTAGGTGCAAGTTCGCACCGGGGTTCAAAACCACTTCGGCCACATAAGCATTACGTGTCGGCTCTTCTGTTGGCACGCTGGGCGCAACTGGTGCACCGGTTGTTGAACCAATTTCGCCACGGCGTGAGGTATCGATAATTTCCAGTTCCTCACGTTGCACCAAGTCTTCGAGGGAGTGTTTTTCGCCATTATATTCGAAGTCTAAATACAGTGTAGCCGACCAACCAGTAATGACTGCGCCATCCTCACGTTCATAGCGGACAAACGCCCAGTCAAGGTTATCGTTCACGCCCAAAATTTCTACTGTTGTACCCAGCGGCATGAGTTCGAGCGTTTCGCCACCAGTTTCAGGTGTACGGCGAATTTTCAGATTGACGCCAGGGTTCAAATTGGTCACTGTGCCGAAAACAGTATCTTCCGGCAGCGGCGGCGGGGTGACGACTTTCGAACCTGATTCGCCGGGTGTATTTTCTGGAACTGTGGGCAATTCAGCCAATTTCTGCCGTTTGCCATCTTCATCACGCACATCCAGATATAGCGCATTAACCCAAGCTGTGACAGAGCCACCATCCGGCGCTGCATAATTGATGAATAACCAAGTGTCTTCAGGGCTGAGGTCTTCATCTTCGCCTAGCAAGGTTGCCGGGTCAACATAATCTGGATTGAGCGGTTCACCAGTCACGCGGTCAATTGGTTCGCCTGCGCGCCCAAGCACTTCCAGAACAGCTCCAGAAGGCGCTAACCCAAGCGAGAAGGCCTCAGGGCTGGGATATTGGCGCAGTTGAAGATTTGCACCTGGATTAACCAACACTGTTGCCGTTGGGTTCACTTCCTCTTCAACAAGCGGTGGCGGCGGTGGCGTTGGCGCTGGGGTTTCAACAACTACCACTTCCGTTTCTTGACTAGGCGCTTCGGCGGTCGCTTGTGGCGCTTCCACTACTTCTGTCGATGTGTCTTCACTCGTTTCAGTTGAGGCTTCAGTATCATCCGCAACCGCTATCGTTGCACCATCAGCGCCCGGCGCACTCGCAATACTTTGCGCTACAGGTGAAGCCAGAAATGCGACGGTATTTTCATCGCTTACCACCACATCATAGAGCACACCACCATAGAAAGCTGTTTCTGGCAGTTCCACACTTTGGCCATCAAGCGTTAATGTCACCACACCCATTGTTGCTGCAATATCGGTGATAGTGTTGTCGCCACTGGCTAATGCCTCAACCAAAACCGTGCCGTCTTCCAGCATGAGGCTGATTTCATCAGCAGATGTGTTGATGATATTTAAGCGCGCGGTAGCGGCGTCTATATCTGCCAAATTGTCTACATAAACGGCTAAACCATCATCTGTTACAACCAGCGTTAAAGCAGAGCCATCTTCCACGATGACCATTTCACTGCTCAGCGTTTCGTCACCCTCAACTGCGCGCGCTTCAAAAGTATATTCACCAGCAGCTAGACCAAGGTGCTCTGTACCTGTGCCGGTAGTTAATGCAACACCGAAACGGTCTCCATTAGCGAATACATCAATAGTGTTGGCGCTAGCATTAACAACACGCACGAACCCGGCGGATGCTTCAGTATGAACAGGTGCGGAGAGCAAAACAGTCTCAGGGCTAGTGGGGCGGCCATAAACAATTGCCATATAGCTTGTGCCAGCGGATAGGGCAAAAGGTTGCGGCTCAACGATAGCCGCGCTCAAGTCTTCACCTGTAGGCACAAAACCCATATTGTAAACAAACGCGGGTACATCGATTGTCCCGGTGGCATCGCCATAGGCGATATTGGCGCTTACCAAACGGCCATCATCCAACAGCGCGTCAATGGCAGGTGCGCCATCAATGGCATGAATAATGCGAAAACGAGCAGTGCCCGCATCTAAGGGGGTAAAGTCGTCTTCATATACCTTAAACAAAAGCGGTTCTGTAGAAGAAGCAATCAATGTATAAGGAGTGCCAGCCCCAACTGTCAATTCCTGCGACCACAATTCAGTCGTGATACCAGTTGGCGTTACGGTGATTGTATGGCTACCTGCAGGCACAAAAGCATAGGTCGAAGCCTCGCCAAAGCCAAGCCCCTTCACCGTAAGTTGCCCATCTGTGTAGACATCTACAGCCGCGGTGCCAGGGATGACATGCACAAAGCGAACTTGTCCATCAACATTTTGCGCTAACACACCAGTGATGCTAAATGCCATCACAAGCAAAAGTAGTGTTAGCCCTAACATCAGGCGTTTATTTTTCATCGATTTCCCCTTCCTGCCTTTTTGGCGGTTAGAGTTTAACTTTGACTAAAATCACAATTCAGGGGCATGGATGATGCCCCCAACGGTTAGGTTTAGGTGCCTTCTTGCCACTGGTTCAGATA
>WGEI01000357.1 GCA_015492875.1 Anaerolineae bacterium
GATAGTAGCCCAACTTGCCCATCATCGCCTGTAGCTCACAGGCTATCTCTGCGGTAATTGGCAAACGGTCTTCGGGTTTGGCTGAGCCAAAGAAGAGATGATGTATGCTGACCAGCTCTTTGAGCTTGTGAACCGGCTCTGGATCATCGTCAACCCGCAAATCTAGATAGCGGTCGGTATCGCCACCATAGCCACCGCGCGGGCGCACGACCAACACGCCAGCAGATTGCTTGCCACGTCTATCGCCACCGATAGTATCGCCTGCTAAGAGTGCTTCGACCAATCTATCCGCCAATTCACCTTTTGCCGTTGTGAACGTTTCCGCCATTGCATGAAGGGTTTCTTCACCGGTTAAAATATTTCCTTGACAGCTAAACCCTTCGCCAATTAGGTGGCCAGCCCAAGCGTGACATTTGCTTCCAGTATGGGCAGCTATGCCACCATTAGCATCGACAATGCCGACTTGTCGTTGCTCTCTCATGGGGTCATTTTGCAACAATAAGGCTAATGTTTCTTGGGCACTTTTGCCTTTTGCCATCAGCGCCAAGCCATCTGGCCCAAACCCAACTTTCGCATAGGATTGCGTCGCTACCGCGCCCACTTCCGCTTGTGCCCAACTCACGACGGCAGCGGCTGCCAAAAATTTACTGGCCACAGCAACGCCCCAAGCGCGCTCTTCTGGGTCGTAAGCAACAATCGAAAAAGTCATCTAAATCCCCTCAATTTCTAGAAAAATCTTCAAAAACATTCATTGCAAGCTCATTTTATCGCACTATAATGCCGCAATGGTTTGATATGGTTACACAAAAAGGATAGGCACAGGTGAATTTGAAAGCGATTGAGGGCGTAGTCATGGATATGGATGGCGTGCTGTGGCGAGGCAATGAAGCCATGCCAGGCTTAGTCCGTTTCTTCAATATGCTGCACGCGAAAGGTATCCCTTATGTGTTAGCGACAAATAACAGCCGCCAAAGCCGAGCTGCTTATATTGAGAAGCTAGACAAAATGGGGGTGGAGGGTGTCACGATAGACCGCATTATCACCTCTGGTATAGCCACTGCGCGTTACATGCAAGAGCGCTATCCATCTGGCGCGCGCGTATATATGATTGGAGGTGATGGTCTGCGCGAGGTATTGCTTGAAGCAGGATATGAAATTGCAGATTATGAGGTTGTGGCGGTTGTTGCAGGTATCGACTTTGAACTCACTTATGATAAATTGCGCCGTGCCACGCTACTCATTCGCGGCGGTGCGGATTTCATTGGCACAAATCCCGATGTTACATTTCCCACGCCGGTTGGTTTAGCGCCGGGCGCAGGAAGCATTTTGGCGGCACTCATCGCCTCCACAGATGTTGAGCCGCATATTATTGGGAAGCCGGCCACGCCAATGTTTGAACAGGCGTTGAAAATCTTGGGGACAGCGCCTGAAAAAACGTTGATGATAGGCGACCGTCTTGGCACGGATATATTAGGCGGGAATAATGCGGGGATGAAAACGGCTTTGTTACTCACTGGGGTGAGCACACGAGAAGAATTGGCCGCATCGAACATTCAGCCTGATTGGGTATTTGAGGGGTTATTAGACCTCATGGAAGCTTGGGAAGAAGATATAGAGTAATCGCCAGCATGTTGGTGTGCCAAACGAATGGGGCGCGGCAAACGATAGCGCGGAGTACAAGCCAGCGTTAAGGCGAGAGCAGAGGGAATGTCAATTAAATGCCCCGGCGAAATGAAGACAGGTTTCACATTGGTGCGCGTCCGCAATACAACACCAAGCTGTTCGCCATGATGAAACAGCGGGCTATAGCTGCCTTTTTCTGCGGCGGGCATTTGATAATCCCCCAACAAGTGGGTTTTACCACAGCCAATTGTTGGCTTTTGCAACCATAACCCCATATGAGAAGCAATGCCGATATAACGCGGATGGATGCGCCCCATCCCATCAAAAATGAACACATCTGGCTCATGTTGAAGCTGTTCAAACGCCTGCACCAACACAGGCCCCTCCCGAAAGCTCAGCAAGCCGCTGATATAAGGGAATGGCGTGGGCATTTGAGCCGTCACAACTTCTATAACCTCTAGTTGGGGGAAGGTGCAAACGACAATCGCAGCCTGAGAAATGCCCTGTTTAACGCTGACATCCACGCCTGCAACAGAACGCACATCATCTAACGACACCGAGACATCGTAGATGATTTCATCCGCCAAAGTCTTTTGGAGGGCAATCGCTTCTTTTGGGGAAAGATTCCACGTGTGACGATTGTTTAGCTGCATTTGTTCACACCTTTATGACAATAAAGAGCGCCGCATCTCAAAGTGACACGGCGCTGTCTATCTCTAGCGCATATTGTGACGATGAGCCTCGCTCAATTATGACGATGACGAGGGCTGAATGTTGGTGAGCGCAGTCGGTGGCGCGCTCTTCTTCGGCGTTTCATCATCTTTGCCAAAGCGAATGACATCGCCATTATCCATGATGGCTTCAACCGCTAGGCCGAGACTTTGCAGCTCTTTGACCAGAACGCGGAAGCTGGTCGGGATACCCGGCTCTTCAATCGGGTTACCTTTGACGATGGATTCATAAGTCTTGACGCGCCCTTGCACATCATCCGACTTGACAGTGAGCATTTCTTGCAGGGTATAGGCCGCGCCATAGGCTTCCAGTGCCCAAACCTCCATCTCACCGAAACGCTGGCCGCCGAATTGCGCTTTACCGCCCAATGGCTGCTGGGTAACGAGGCTGTAGGGGCCAGTGGAGCGGGCGTGCACTTTATCTTCGACAAGGTGCGCCAGCTTGAGCATATGGACGTACCCAACCGCAACGGGACGGTCAAAGGGTTCGCCAGTGCGCCCATCATAAAGCAATTGCTTGCCATAATGCGGTACGGGGATGCCTGTCTCGAACTCAACGCGGTTTGCGATTTCGTAAAGCTCGCGTAGCGTTACATCATCGGGAATGACGGCATCGGGCTTTTGTGCTTGAATCCAGAGCACGAGAGAGACGAAAATAGCGTTTTCATCAATGCGTTCGCGTTCGGCAATCGGCACACCTTGATTGTCGAACAGCAGCACGTCATCGGGATCAATGCCCTTTTCGCGCAGCCATTCGCGCAAAACAACGCGGCATGCATAAACACGATCCATGATGAGCATATCGGTATCGTATTCCGGATTTTCGCCGAGCCATTCATGGATGTAGAGGCGGCGAATTTCCTCATCGTCCTCAAAGTCTTCGGGGTCATACTCATCGCCGAAGCTCTTAATCCATTCCCAAGCACGCTCAGTAATATCCTTCCAAGCTTTGTCAATCATCCAAGCGCGCCCTAACTCGGCTCGGATTTCTTGCTCAGCAGCGCCGTCGAAGACAGGGGTAATAGCGCGGAAGCCAAGACGGTCTGCCGCCCAACCAAGATGGCATTCGAGCACTTGACCGATATTCATACGGCCAGGCACACCCAACGGGTTGAGGATGATTTCAACCGGTGTGCCATCGCTCAAGAATGGCATATCCTCAATCGGCACAATTTTGGAGATAACGCCTTTGTTACCATGACGACCGGCCATTTTATCGCCGATAGTCAGTTTACGGCGCTGGGCAACGCTGACACGCACCATCTTCTCGACACCAGCAGGCAAATCGCGGTGTTCTTCGCGGGTGAAGACTTTCACATCCACGACTTTACCACGCTCACCATGAGGCAAACGAAGGGAAGAATCTTTCACTTCACGGGCTTGCTCGCCAAAAATGGCGCGCAGCAACTTCTCTTCGGGGCTGAGTTCTTTCTCGCCCTTAGGCGTAATTTTGCCAACGAGAATATCATTGGGGCCAACTTCTGCGCCAACGCGGACGATACCGAACTCATCGAGGTCTTTCAGCGCCTCTTCACCAACATTTGGGATGTCATAGGTAATTTCCTCTGGCCCAAGTTTGGTGTCGCGCGCTTCCACTTCGTGCTTTTCAATATGGATACTGGTAAAGCGGTCGCGGCGCAAGAGGTCTTCGCTAATGAGCAAAGCATCTTCATAGTTACCGCCATCCCATGAGAGGAAGGCGGCTAATACGTTATGACCAAGCGCCAAGTGCCCCATGACAGTAGATGAGCTATCGGCCAGAACATCGCCAACCGCTACCCGTTGGCCTTTGCGAACAACTGGACGTTGGTCAATGCAGGTTGATTGATTAGAGCGGTCATATTTGCGCAATTTGTAATGGCGCTCTTCGCCCTCATCAGTACGAATGACAATTAAATCGCCCTGCACGCTCAATACTTCACCAGCAACATCGGAAATTAAGACCTGACCGCTATCATAGGCCGCTTGCGATTCCATGCCAGTGCTGACAATCGGAATATCTGGCTGGAGCAACGGCACAGCTTGACGCTGCATGTTAGACCCCATGAGCGCACGGTTGGCATCGTCATGTTCCAAGAAGGGGATGAGCGCAGCGCTGATGCCGACAATCTGGCGCGGGGCAACGTCCATATAATCGACACGAGAGCGCGGAACAACCAAGAAGCGCTGATTATGGCGTGCAGAGATGCGGTTAGAGACGAACTGCCCCAATTCATCAAGTTCGGCATTCGCCTGAGCAATAACGTAGTTATCCTCTACATCGGCAGAGAAATAAACGATTTCATCAGTGACAAAGGGCACAACTGGCACTTTTTCAATAGCGGCTTTAGCCAGCTTTTTGGCGATTGCTTCATCAATCACCGTACCTTCTTCAGCGATGAGTTTACCCTTGCTATTTTCAACATCTTCACGCAAGGTGCGTCCGAGCAAATTTGGCGAATCTGGTGGGAGGAATTTGAGCACACGGCGGCTAGGCGTTTCAATAAAGCCGAACTCATTCACTTTAGCATAGCTAGCTAAACGACCAATTAGGCCAATGTTTGGGCCTTCTGGCGTTTCAATAGGGCAGATACGGCCATAGTGACTATGGTGAACATCGCGAACATCAAAGCCAGCGCGTTCACGGCGCAAACCACCGGGGCCAAGCGCGGAAAGGGTGCGCTTGTGGGTCAATTCTGCTAGCGGGTTCGTTTGTTCCATGAACTGCGAAAGCTGTGACGAGCCAAAGAACTCGCGAATAGCAGCCACAATGGGACGGATATTCACAAGCGAGATGGGCGTTAGGTTATCTGCCTCGCGAATGGACATGCGCTCTTTGACGACGCGCTCGGTACGGCGCAAGCCAATGCGCAGCTTATTCTGGATGAGTTCACCAACAGTTTTCACACGGCGGTTGCCCAGATGGTCAATATCATCAGGGCGGACTTGACCGGTGTTGATTTTAATCATGTGCATAACAAGCTGCACAATGTCCGCTTTTGTCACTGTGCGAACATGCAGTGGGGGGCTTCCGCCGGGATGTTGTAAGCGCTGGTTGAGCTTATAACGCCCGACCCGCTCTAAATCATAACGCCGCTGGTCGAAGAGTTGGCTTTCAAGGTATTCACGGGCGTTTTCAAGTGTTGGAGGGTCGCCCGGTCGCATACGGCGGTAGAATTCAAGCAGGGCGGCCTCTGCGATAGTTTGCCCCTTCTTCAAATCCCATTGGGGTTCTGCTTTAAGTGTCCCCATAATGAAGGGATGATTGGGGTCATTATCCACTTCTTGATACAGCGCCATCAACTCTTCATCAGTGCCTTCTTGAATTGGCCAAGTTGACGGCGGTTGCCCGTCGTCTACAGCGGCTAAAGCGCGCAAAAGCACAGTGACAGGGACTGTGCGCTTACGGTTGAACTTAATGGTGATGTAATCGTTTTTGCGGGTTTCAAACTCCATCCAGGCGCCACGATCTGGAATGAGCTTTGCATTGGCCATAGCGCGCCCGGTGGCACGGTCTTCCTCAGCATCAAAATAGACACCGGGAGAGCGGATGAGCTGGCTGACGACAACACGTTCAGTACCGTTGATAATAAACGTGCCCTTTTCCGTCATTAACGGAAAATCGCCTAAGAAAATATCGGAAATAATGACCTCATCGCCCGCCTCGCGGTTCACTAATGCAACGCGCACATAGAGCGGGGCAGAATAGGACATATCACGTTCTAGGCAAAGCTCTTCGCTATATTTCGGCTCTTCAAACCAATATTTGAGACCGAACTGCTTCGATTCTGGGGAACGACTGGGGAGATATAGTCGTAAATTCCCGTTGAAACTCTCGATGGGGCTGATTTCATCGAACAAATCCAGCAAACCTTCGTCGATGAAACGCTGGAATGACTGTAGCTGGACTTCAATGAGTGACGGCAGAGCTTGCACGTCGGTGGTACGTGCATAACTCTTGATTCGGCTAGTATCGCTGTACAATGCGCCGCTCCTCGGTTAGCCTTGAACACGGGCGAAAATCAAAAAGCGCAAAGCGTGGGGATAGCCCCATAGCGTTTGCACGCACTACATGTTGGTAACTATACAACAAAAGCATAGATGGCAATTGGTAGTAATCACAGTAACTGGGAAGTATACTGGCACTTGGATGTGTTTGTCAAGTAACAACACAAACACACCCCTCCTTATGAGAAGCTTTGGAGTATTATAACCGACAATCGCGCCGCAGGCAAGTTAAATCAAGTACTTTCTACTAGAGCTTCTTGTTCTTCCAGCTGCATATCCTCCATGAGGCGGCGGCGTGTCAGCAACATGAAGCCGGCAATAAGGGCAATCGCGGCGGCAATCTGGACGCGGGCGGGCAAACGGCGAACGCGCGTCACGACACCCCAGCCCGGTGTACCCATTAAGTCTTGCTTCAAACGGCGAACAAAGCGCTTAGAAGGCTCTTGGCCAACCAAAGTGATATGCAAGCGCCGCACAAGGCGAACGAGGTTGTCTACATCCTGTCGGGGGACATCATATTGTTCGATAATTGCATCAACGTCTTCATCCCCAGCAATTAAAGCATCCGTCACAGCGGAAAGCAAGTTTTGGAGATGTTCATCACGACTCATTGAATTTCATCCTGTTGATCAAGCGGTGGCTTGTTGACACCACCGGGTTTTATCTGTTGCATCTTCAAATCGTCACGCAGGGCAATCAAGGTGCGGTGATAAAGCGACTTAATCGCGCCCTCCGTACGCCCCATAATCTCGCCAATTTCGGCATTTGATAACCCCTCGACAAACTTCAAGACCAATAGCTCTTGACGTTCTGGGGGTAAACGGCGAATTGCTGTTAGCAACAATTCCTGCTCTTCCCTATCTTCGGCGACACGTTCCGGCGCTTCTGAGGCTAGGCTAATAGCGACAAATTCATCGAGTGGAATTATCTTGCGCCGCCCACGGTCACGATGCCAATTAGCGACAAGGTTATGGGCAATACGATATAACCACGCCTGAAACGGCACACCACGCTCCGTATATTGGCCAATATGAGACAATGCACGAAAAAACACCCTAGCAGTCAAGTCTTCTGCGTCATGCTGGTTGCCGGTGCGGTAGTAAATGTAGTTATAGATTTTCTTGACATAGCGTTCATATAACTCGCCGAACGCTTCTTTGTCTTCTTTAGATAATTGCACCAACTCCGCATCGGTCAGTGTTTTTAAGTTTCGGGCGTTGCGATTGAAGATGTTCATCGATGATAGTAACCCTCATCTTGGGGGAACGTTACGTATTTTATGAGATTAGGTGCGATTTTGAATCGTTTGCTCAAAGAGGGATTGCATGGCGTCCGCATATGCCTGCCAGCTAAAGCGTTGAATATTGAGCTGCCCTTTTTGGCGCAACACTTCTTTTAGCTCGTCATCCTGCCACACCTGTTTAATAGCAGATGCTATATCTACTATATCGAAAGGGTCAAAATATAGCGCCGCTTCTCCTGCGACTTCTGGCAAACAGGTGGCGCGGGCACAAACGACTGGGCATTGGTTGCGCATTGCTTCCATGATTGGGTAGCCAAAGCCTTCAAATAAGGACGGGAAGACTAGCATCTCGGCGCTCTGATACACCGCAGGGAGGTCTTCATCGGGGATATAGCCGAGGTCGTGAACCAGCGTTTCAGCACCAGCAGCAACCGCGAAATTCTTCAATACATAAGGCGCTTCGGTGGCCAATCTGCCAGTGCAAACAAGGGGGATAGCTAGCCCTTCGCTATCGCGCAAATGACGCAAAGCAGCGAACAAACGGGCATGGTTTTTATGCAGCCAAGCGTTAGCCGGATAAAAGATAAAGCGTTCTGGCAATTGGTAGCGTGTGAGAACTTCCTGCCGCTTTTCTTGGGGAACGATGGCGTGTTCTATAGAGGCGCCGGGGTAAACCCGCATTGCTTTATGGGCATACTCTGGCATTTTTTCCTGCACAGTATGCAGCGTGTGGTCTGTTGAAACTGCGATAACATCCGCTCGTGCCAAAGCATTACGATAGTTTTTTTGGCGACGTTCCAGCAAACCTATAGAGAAGAACTCAGGATAATATTCATGTTGAATATCATAGAGGCGCAAGACAGCAGGCAGTGATGCTGGTTTAGCAATAACCATTTGGCGTGGGTAAAAGATTACGTCTAGCCCTAATGACTCTAGTTGTTCGGTTAAGTAATCGGGTTGTTTTGATAAGCGGCGATATAGACGCATCAAGCGGCTTTTGGGTTGTTTGGCGATTGGCACACAGGTTACTGAAACCCCATGAAAGGCGTGCTGCAGGATTTCAAAATTACCTTCGCTGGTGATGATGAAATACTGATTGTGAGGGTGGTATGTCGCTAGAGCGCGCACGCTATGGAAAAAGCTGGTGTCAATACCACCAGAAATTTGGGGCAAAAAATCTCGTGCGAAAAAACCGATTTTAAGGGACATAGGGTGACTCAATTGTGAAAGATGCTATGTTGGTAAAAGCTATGAAAAGTTCGCTTTAAGCTACTTGGGAATAACGGAATTCGCGATAGTAAACGCAAAATACGAACATAAAAAGCATAGACCTTTTGAATCCATATTGGATGTTGAAGTGCATAATTATACGCTTGAGCATTTTTGCGAACTATGCCCTGTACATAAAGTTTTTGGCGCGTATTCAACATGGCAATACTTTTCTCATTCGTATTCTGTATAGCAGAGTCAACATCACTTTTCCAAGTTTCCCATTGATGTCTAACCGTTTGGCTCTTGCTTTTATATTGGCGTAATAAATCCCTATTAAATGGAATGCCACAAAAGTTACATATTTTTTGAAGTGTCGCTACTGGATTGGCAACGAATTGTTCATATTGCACGCCAATAACATTTTGAGGATATTGTTTCTGGTAAAATTCATATTGTTCAACGGCTTTATTCCAAGATTTACCCAACGAACCCAATGTTGGCATCGGTAAATTCTTTTGTTGTGCATGCTTTGATAATTTAAAATATTGTGAAGCAATAGTGGCAAAAGGATTACGAATAATGTTGATGATATGGGCATGAGGATACCATTGCAAAATTGTCTCTAAGTGGTAAATATGCGCTGGGGTTTTCTCTAGCCAACGATAGCCTGAGGGCAAAGGTTGTGGCTCTGCAGCTAAAAAAATAGATACAACAAACTCGAAAAAGACTTTACCGGTTAACGA
>WGEI01000358.1 GCA_015492875.1 Anaerolineae bacterium
ATGTGGGGCGCAGCGGTGAGTGCCCCCTTATTGCTCATCGGTTTGGTCGATAGTCAAACCGGTTTCTTCCTCGCCGTAGCGGCATGGAGTACGGGCGCATTTAGTCTGTTTTGTCACAAGCGCACAGTGCGCCGCGCCCTGCTCTATTTGCTGGCGGTGGTGGTGATGTTAGCGAGCAATGGGGCGGCGATTTTCGTCATGATAGCCCACGTCATTATCTATCGCTCAAATCTCGTTTTAAGGAAACAGCTCTTGCCGTGGGCGTGGCGTCTCGGCGGGGTGCTTCTTGGCGGGGCGGCGCTCATGGGTCTGCTGCTCAACTTCCCCACCAACGCACTACAGAGCCATATCCGCGACATGATGGCGGTGCGCTATCCACTAGAGCCCGCCTTGCTGTTTTATCACCAACAGCCGCAGATGCTTTATTACGACCGCCTGTTGAACTTCCGTCGGGGAATAGCGGTAAACGTTAATTGGCGCGACCACAGCGCTGAAGAGTTGGACGCAATTCTAGCGCGCGTTTCTCAGCGGGGGATTATCTGGGTTATCATGGTTGAGGGCGATAGACAAGGACAATACCTCTACGATAAGCTATCAACCGAGTGGGCGATAGGCTATCGCGCGGTGGCAGATGGCGTGATATTCGCCCGTTTTGACGACATGAAAGAGGAATAGCGATGCCGCGTTTATTCATTGCGATTGATATGAGCGAAGAAATCCGCAAGCACTTAGCGGAGTTACAGTTTGGCTTGCGAGAAGCGCGTTGGACGAAATACGAACAGTTGCATTTGACGTTGCGTTTCATTGGCGATATTTCTGCTGAAAAGCAACAAGATATTGAAAGCGCACTAGGCGCGGTAAAAGCAGCACCTTTTGACCTGCGGCTGAATGGGTTGGGGCGTTTTCCTGTGCGGGGTGAACCGCGTGTGCTCCATGCGGTGATTGAAGACTGCCCGCCGCTGTATGAGCTGCAAAAATCCATCGAGGATGCACTAGAGCAAGCGGGCATTGAGCGCGACCGCCGCCGCTTCATACCCCATGTGACATTGGCGCGCTTCAAGCGAACGCCGACTTACGCCAAGTTGGGACGCTATATGAAAACGCATGAGCATTTCGTCACGTCGCCGATGCGGGTATCGGAATTTGTGCTCTATTCAAGCGTGCTCTCTCCACAAGGCGCAACCCATACGCCCGAAGCGGTATACAAGCTGGAAGGTTAGTCTGTTTTTTTCTGGCTGGCGTAGTAGCGCGCCTCTGCCTCAATAAAATCGACTGCCGCGACAATAGACGGGTTCGGCGGGGTATCGGCTGCGACGGCAACCTGTTGCGCTGTGCGGATAATGGGCACGCCCATCTGGGGGATGAATACGTCCACCACGCCAAAATTGGGCGGAGCAACTGTTGCCAGCGAAAGCGCCCCTTCGTCAAGGCGCGTCTCTTCTGCGGGCACAAGCGCGATTTGTAAGCGGCATTCAGGAGGGGGAGGCGTAAGGGCGGCAGTATAGCGCAAAGCACCGTCTTGATGCGGGTGCGCCTCATCAACGGGGGCAATCGCTAGTGCATTGCCGACTAATCGCTCTCGTGAAGCAGGAGAGAGCGAAACTCGTGCCGCCGCGAACCCCATGGCATCAAGCGCCAACAAGGCCGAACGCCCATCAGTCTCGGCACAATGCCAAACATAGCCCGCACAAGCCTCGCCCAAATCCACTTTGACGGTGCGGTCAATAATATCGTCATGGCTATGCGCCGCTAAGGCAGTATAAAGACGGGGCAACCACGCCAGATTGCCCCGAATGTTGTATGTATAGAGAATGCGCAGGGTTAACGGTGCTTCCATTGTGGTGGCCGTTTTTCTACAAAGGCGTTCATGCCTTCTTGGCGGTCTTCCGTGCCAAAGAGCAGCTTAAAGCCGCGCACTTCGTGCTCTAGGCCTTCACGCAGGCTCAGTTCATAGGCCTTGTTAATCGCCTCTTTAGCGATGCGGACAGCAACGCGCGATTTAGAAGCGACTTTTTGCGCCAGTTTGATTGCCTCTTGCAAATAAACCTCTGGCGCAACAACGCGATTCACCAGACCATAATGTAACGCTTCCTGTGCGCTGAGGCGGCGGTCGGTGAGGATGATTTCCATCGCTAAAGCTTTGCCCACAGCGTGGGTGAGGCGTTGTGTGCCGCCGCCACCGGGGATAATGCCGAGATTAATCTCTGGCTGGCCAAAAACGGCGGTTTCGCTGGCGACAATCATGTCGCACATCATGGCGATTTCGCAGCCGCCGCCCAACGCAAAGCCCGATACTGCCGCAATAATGGGCTTGGTGATTTTGCTAAAGTCAAAGGCTTCAATCAGGCCGCCGTTCACCAACATATCTGAAAAGCTCGTACCCGACATCTCTTTAATATCTGCGCCGGCGGCAAAAGCGCGGTCATCGCCCGTGAGGACAATCGCGCCTACGCTATCATCGGCGTCGAAAGCACGCAGCGCATCGCCCACCTCATGCAGTAAGGGCGTACTGAGCGCATTCAGCGCCTTCGGGCGGTTCAAGCGGATGAGGCCAACGCCTTCGGCAGGCTTTTCGGTAATGATGTATTCGTAAGTCATGGGACAAACTCCAACAATTGAGCGACTATACTATAGGCACTAATCGTAGCACGGAAGCGGTGATATAGCAGCTATTTCCCCAGCGTGCATTTGGTCATAGGATATGAATTTCAGGATGCACCAGAAGTGAGCGTTATCCAATAGCGGCGCACAGGCCGTTTATACCAAACAGAAGTGCGAGTATCTTGCAAAATGCCGCCACAGGCCTCAATGATTTTTTGCGAACCGATGTTATCTTCATCACAGGTAATCAACACAGCAGACATACCCCGCTGTTGGGCTTGCTTTAAGATGAAGCGGCACAACATCAAACCGAAGCCGCGCCGCCGTAACGAAGGGCGCACCTCATAACTAATATGGCCGCCGAATTCTATGAGCATGTCATCGAGTTCATGGCGCAAGGAAACCGCCCCAACCCAAATATCGTCATCAAAGAGCCAATAATAGCTTTCTGGCACATGGTACGGTCGTGGCTGTGTTTCGGCGAGGCGAAGGGCATCGACAAAGGCGCAAAAATCGCGTTTTTGGCGATAGTATTCATCGGCAATCCATTCACCCGCGCGCTCAAAATCGCGCAATGCAGCGATGAATGCGGTTTCGTGGTGATATGCAGGTTGTTCAAAGCGTAGGGTCATGGCTTCTCCGCTGCGGTGTCGTCTGCGATGATATAAACCGGCTTTAAGAGGCTGGTATTGAAGCGCGCGATGCCCTCTGCACCGAGCCGTTCCAACTCTGCACGGACGCGGGCGCTATCCGCACGCAAGCGGGCGACATCCACACCTTGGCAAACGTCGGGCAATTGCGCCAACCAGCCCGCGCTGCGCAACAGCATTTTATACGCGCCCCGATAATTTTTACGGGTAATTTGGTAATAGGCAATCCCCACCTGCAGGATAGCACGATACAATTCGCGCTGGGGGGCATCAGTAGCCATCCATAGCGCCTCTAGCAGGTCGTGCTGGCGATAGTATTCGCCCTGATTAAACAACACAATAGCTTCGCGCGCCTGTGGGGGCAAAGGTTGCTGGCAGCCCTGCTCTAGCGCGGCGCGGTCATCTGGGGAGAGGTAGCGGGCGTGTTCTCGGATAAAGCGCGGGGCTTGGGCGATGAAACCCGCCACTGAAAAAGCGAAATCTGCGCCTGATTGCAGGGCTTCGGCACGGCGGGCGGCATTATCGCTGAGGCAGACGAGCGGGATGCGGCGGGTGGCGGCATTGGCTTTGGGTGTAGCCAGCCAAAATTGCCAATCTGCATCATCGCCATCGGCCAGAATAAGCGCCACGCCTTCATCCGCAAGGCGAACGCCATAACCTTCACGGGCAAGCTGATGCAACAGGCGAATATCATCCGATAAGGCATCTAACTGGGGCAACCATGGGGCTGCGCCAGCAATGAGCAAAGTGATTTGTGGCATCATAACGCTTTCTATACACATTTCAGCAGTGAAGCACCTTCGCTTTGCCCTATAATAGGCGACATAGGTTTATTGAAACAGAGGTTTTTATATGGCAGATATTACTGAACAAACTGACCGCGTACTCAAGCGTTTGCTTCCCCGCATTGTACCTGTGCTGCAGGGCGATGAAGATGCGGGCGTTTTTCTGGCACGGTTGCGGCGGCAATTCCCCAAACTTTTGATGCTATTGTACGGGCTTTATGGCGACCGTATCGATTTCTTCTATGATTTGGAACAGGTGTTGCTGACAGCGGCGCGGATGTTTGTCGCGCGCTCTGCGGCGTTGCGCGCGCTCGATAAACAACGTGAAACAGAGCCACAATGGTTTCAATCTGAGCACATGGTTGGCGGCGTGTGTTATGTCGATTTATTCGCAGGTAATCTGGCGGGCTTGCAAGAGAAAATCCCCTATTTTAAGGAGCTAGGCCTCACCTACCTGCATCTGATGCCGCTGTTCAAAAGCCCGGAAAGAGAGAATGATGGCGGCTATGCTGTTAGCGACTATCGCACTGTAGACCCGAAGTTGGGCACGATGGAAGAATTAGCTGCGCTGGCGGAAGCATTGCGGGCGGAGGGCATCAGCCTCGTGCTGGACTTTGTGTTCAACCATACCTCCGATGAGCATGAATGGGCACAGCGCGCCCGCGCCGGCGAGGCAGAATACCGTGACTACTACTTTATTTTTGATGACCGCACCCTACCCGACCAATACGAACAGCATCTGCGGGAAATTTTCCCTATGCAAGACCCCGGCAACTTCACCTATGTCGCTGAAATGGGCAAATGGGTTTGGACGACATTCCGCCATTTCCAATGGGATTTGAACTATCGCAATCCCGCCGTGTTCAATGCGATGCTGGAAGAAATGCTCTTCTTGGCCAATCAAGGCGTTGAAGTGTTGTGGCTGGATGCAGTGGCGTTCATCTGGAAGGAGATAGGCACTTCCTGCGAAAACTTGCCACAGGCACACCAAATTATACAAGCCTATAACGCGCTGATGAAAATCGTCGCGCCCGCTCTCCTCTTCAAATCTGAAGCGATTGTCCACCCCGCCGATGTGCAACGCTATGTTAGTTGGGATGAAGCGCCCCTATCCTATAACCCGACACTGATGGCGCTACTGTGGGAATCATTGGCGACGCGCAACGTGAAGCTATTGACGCGCTCTATGCAAAGACGGTTCGCCTTACCAAAAGCGTGTGCATGGGTGAACTATGTGCGTGTGCATGATGACATTGGCTGGACATTCGCCGATGAGGATGCGCAAGAGCTGGGCATTAACCCAAAAGACCATCGTATGTTCCTCAACAAGTTCTATACTGGGCGCTTTGAGGGGAGTTTTGCCGCTGGTTTACCATTCAACTATAACCCGCAAAATCAGGATGTACGCATCAGCGGCACAACCGCCTCGCTAGCGGGATTAGAGCGGGCGCTAGAGAGCCGCGACGAGCAAGCGATTGACAAAGCGTTGAAACGCATTTGGCTCATTCACAGCGTGATTATCAGCGCGGGGGGCATCCCGCTGCTGTATTTAGGTGATGAAATCGCCACGTTGAATGACTATAGCTACCGCAATGACCCACGTAAGGCCGATGATTCGCGCTGGGTGCACCGCCCGCGTTTCGATTGGGAACGGGCGGAAAAGCGATTAGACGCCGAAAGCGTGGAAGGGCGCGTTTTCGCTGGCGTAAAATACCTGCTAGATTTGCGCAAACGACTGCCCGCTATGGCCAACGGGGGCACAATGTTCTTCGATACGGGAAACGAGCACGTGCTGGGCTATATCCGCAATCGTAAGGTGATGGTGCTGGCCAACTTCTCTGAAGAGGCGGTGAAAGTCAGCCCGCAAGAGAGCTTCGCCCTCGCTGTGCCTAAAGGCATGGCCACCGACCTCATCACGGATACACAAGTGGATATTCGCGCCCCAATCGCCCTTGATCCGCTGCAATTCATGTGGCTGATTTAGACGGGCGGCGCACTCAAGGCCGCCATGCGGGATAGCTGCTGGAAAAATCACCGTCGGTAATTTGGAGAAGTGCGCCACCATCAGCCGAGCTGAGAAAAAGCTGAAGTTGGTCGCGGACTTCTCCTGCAAAAACTAGCCATCTGCCATCGGGTGACCACGTTGGCGACCAATAACCGCCGCTCTTCTCGGTGAGCTTCAGCGCTTGGCCATCGGGATTCATGATGTACATATCGACATGCAACAGGCAACGCTGAGAAAAGCCAACGCGCCCGCTACAGCCATCTGTACTCAAATCGCGCTCGCTCGCCCATGCGAAGCGCTGGCCATCGGGCGACCATTCGAGCGCGCCGTCGTTGCTGCGGTCATAGGTCACGCGGCTCACCACCCCATCTTCCACTCGCAGGCGATAGACATCGCGCATACCATCGCGGTCGGAGACGAAGAGCACCTCTTCACCCGGCCACCAAGACGGCTGGGCGTCGTTCCATGCCACGCCGCCATAGGTCAAGGGGCGCTGGTTTGTGCCATCGGCATTCATCATATACAGGCGCTTGAGGCCGTCGCGGTCGCTTTCAAAGATGAGCGATTGACCATCAGGCGACCACGTCGGCAGGTTGTTGTTGGCGGGGGTATCGGTCAACCGGTAAAACCGGTAACTGGTCATATCCAGCACGAATATATCCCACGAGCCATCCGGGTTGGCAGCAAACGCCAAGCGTTGGCCATTGGGCGACCAGCGCGGACGTATCTCTAGGGCGGGGGTATTGGTGAGGCGCACGATAAAGCCATGACCAATATCCATAAGGTACAAATCATGCTGGCCATCTGGCTCGCTTTGGTAGGCGATTTCGTCGCTGGGGGTGGTTTGCCCGATGAACATAATCGTGTTGACGAGCAAAAAGCACAAAAGCCAGAGCCAAAGCCCCAAGCGCAGCAAAAAAGGTGCAAAGCCGAACATCATCTATACTCACGGCCAATTAACTTGATAACGCATCCGCCTGACGATGGTTTGCGACGATGAGATGCTAATGATATTGTACCCCGCTATGCTATCGACATCCTTAACAGTTTCAATCTGGTCTGGGTCGGCACGGAATTGACACCATGAACTAGGCACGCTGTAATAGCGAACACCATCTTGTTCAATTTCAAAATCCTGATGGATATGACCATGAAAAACACCGCATAAACGACGGGCGGCGTGGCGCAATATGGCATGAACATCTGCCCCATTGGTCGTGCTCATAAAGTCATCTAACCACGGCACACCTGTGGGCAAAATGTTGTGATGCACCGCCACCACAAGCGGGCGGTCATCTTCCGCTGTACAGATAGCCTCTAGCCAAGCCAATTGCACATCATCAACATAGCCGCGTGGTGGTTCTGCACCGCCGTTACTATCGAGGAAGACGAACTGAACGCCCTGATAGTCAAATGCCTTGTAATACATGGGGCGAACAGCCGACAGCGGCAGGCCGAGCAAATCGCGCTGGAAGGCCGTTTTGTGGTCATGATTGCCGGGTAGGTAGTGAATGGGCGCAGATAGCGGGGCGAAGACATCATGCGCTGTCGCATACAATTCGGGGATGGGGTCAACGATGACATCGCCCGTATGCAAGATAAAATTCGGCTGAAATGGGAGCATCCGCAAACGCTCTACGAGTACCTGCGCGCCATGTAATGCTGGGTAGTCACCATATTGGCCGCAATAGGTCGGGTCGCTATGAATGTGGGTGTCACTGATATGAACGAAGTGTAGCATGATAACCTCCATGTAAAGTGCATAGATTAACTTGAGCGTAACCAATTTGGGCAATGTAGGGCAAGCGCCGCTTTCGTAAATGCGCACTCGCGCTATAATGGACGGCATGAAACGATTACTATTATGCTTAATCACGCTCTTATCCGCCGCATGTAGCGGTACACAAAATGAAAATTTGCCGACAGTAGCCCAATTACCGACGGCGACATTTACGGCTACGCAAGTGGCGGCGCGCCCCACATTGCCGCCAACGTGGACGCCCACAGCCACGCCAACAGTCACGCCTAGCCTGACCATTACGCCAACACCAACGGTAACGCCCAGCCTGACCATTACGCCAACGCCAACTTATACCCCAACGCCAGGCCCAACGGTGACACCACAACCGCGCGCGGTAGTCTCGTTGCTAGAACTGGCGTTGCAGGCGACTGTTTTGCCACCAGACTTCTTTGGCAATGGCGCAGCACCGCCACCGCCTACACTAAGTGGCAACGTCCCAACGACACCAGCCGCCAGCGTGCCAACAACCAACTGTAGCATATTACCTGCGGGCGGATTCGGCATTATTTTCGCCGGGGATACTGCCCTGCAAGCCTTACTGGGCTGTCCAACGGGCAACCCACCCGTGACAACCACGATGTCTGCCGCATACCAGCTCTTTGAACGCGGCACAATGCTATGGTTGCAGGGGCCGCCAAGCATGATTTATGTGCTCTATCAAGATGGCACGTTGCAGCGTTACCCTGACACCTATGACGCCAATAGTGATCCCGTCAGCAGCGGGCAACCGCCCCCACCGGGTAAGTTTGAGCCAGTGCGGGGCTTTGGGAAAGTTTGGCGCACTTATGACATTGTGCGCTCGCAAATTGGTTGGGGCATCGTGCAGGAAATTGGCGGCACAGCTACGGTACAGGCCTTCGCCAATGGCTATATGGTCTATATGGACGTGCGGGGCGATACGGTCATTCTCATTTTGCCATCTGGCGGGGATACGGGTTCATGGCGTAGTGTACCACAGCGCTTCTGATATATAGTGCCACTGCAATAAGTGACATTTTTCACTATATATTATCGGGGTGCTTGTGTACTATAATCGCCTGCTCGTGAGAAACTAGTGAGGAGAGGCGATTGTGGCCGCTAATTCTATCACCAAAGCACAACAGACCGTCCGCCCAAAGCGGGCAGAACAGCTCTTGGTCACAATAGAGAAATTCATCCGCTCGCAGGTGGTGAGCAGTATCTTTTTAGTGCTGGCCGCCGTTATCGCCATCATATGGGCAAATTCTAGCGCAGCAGAAGGCTATTTCGCCTTATGGAAAACGCCGACGCTCATTCAAATTGGCAATTTACGCCTTGAGTACACGCTGCATGAATGGGTTAACGATGGGTTGATGGTGCTGTTCTTCCTGCTAGTGGGGCTAGAGATTAAGCGCGAGATACTAGTCGGCGAGCTATCATCGTTCAAGCAAGCCGCCTTACCGATTTTTGCGGCGCTGGGCGGGATGATTTTCCCGGCGATTATCTTCTCCATTTTCAACCACAATACTGAAGCAGCCTCTGG
>WGEI01000359.1 GCA_015492875.1 Anaerolineae bacterium
CTTCATCATCACCCGCCTCGTCAGCGGCTTCGGTGGCTTCGGCGACGGCTTCATCATCACCCGCCTCATCAGCGGCTTCGGTGGCTTCGGCGACAGCCTCATCTGCCTCATCAGCGGCCTCAGTAGCTTCGGCGAGGGTCTCATCGGTTGTATCAGTTTCGTCTGTAGTATTTTCAGCGACTGTGCTAGTATCAGCGGATGCAGCCGGTGTTGTGTCCTCCAACTTGCGACCACAGCCGGCGGCAACGGCGGCAATCAACAGCAATGCAATCAGTGTATAGACCCTGAGTTTCACAGAAACCTCCATTTAATTCAAAAGAAACACGACACTATAAAGATATAAAAAATATGCTTTAGCGACTTATGCGGAATGTCATAGGTTGAATGTGACATTTGTCACACAGCACGCTGAGCATGAAGGGGGACAAGCGTGTATATAAACGTGGTCGCGGCTCCTATCCTAATGGTCAGTAGCATGTTACTATGGTGGTATAGACCCAGCTGAGGGGAGGCGAGAGGGGATCAACCTTGACACCATTTACCCCAAAAGCTACTATCGCTTGGCGCTGGCACCACGCCGCGCCGCAATCTGTCCATTGAGGTCGAGGCAGGCGATGCGACGCATCAAGCGTGATTATTCGCGCCCGCTTTTCAGCAAACATAAACATAGCCCCGGACGCAGCCTGTTTTTCTTTGGCTTGCTCATTGGTGGATTTCTGGTTTTTGTCATCACCCAATTCAGCACTTTGCAATTGGTTGCCCTCGATGCTGTCGGGATGGCGCCTACGTCCACGCCTTTCGCTAGTTTTCATGCCCAGCGTGGGCTAGATGCTTACTTGCGGGGCGATGTCGAAACAGCGCTAGCAGAGCTACGCACAGCGGTAGAGTTACGCCCCAATAACATCGACTATATTTATGAATATGGCAAACTCCTACTAGAAAACGGCCAATCGCAAGAGGCATTTGAGCTGGGCGTGCGCGCTGTGGAGCTATATCCTGATGACCCACGTGGTTACGCCTTACAGTCGCGCGCCTTACAGTGGGATTCGCCTGCTGAGGCCATTCCTATCGCCGTCAATGGGCTGGAAAAAGACCCAAACTTCGCCCAGCTTCATGCTGCGCTCTCTGTGGCCTATACTCTCATAGGGCGCTATCAAGAGGCGCTCACACGGGGCGCATTGGCGGTAGAGCTAGACCCGTATGACCCTGTTACGCACCGTAGCTATAGCGTGCCGCTGATTTTCGTCGGCGACCGTCTGGCAGCGATTGCCCAGCTTGAAGAAGCGCTCAAGATTAACCCCAACTTGACCAACATCTATTTTGAACTAGCGGCTCAATACCGCGCCCTAGATATTGACGAGATGGCCGTCGCCATTTTTCAGCGTATTATTGAAATGGAGCCAGATAACGCGAAAGCGTATCTGCGCATGTGCGAAACTTACTCTGGCGTTGGCCTATTCGCCGTTGCCCAAGAGTATTGTGAAGAGGCGATCAGCATTGACCCGGAATACGCCGCCGCTTACCGCGAATTAGGGCGAATGAAATACAACCGCCGCAACTATGAAGGGGCGATTGAAGATTTTGAAACCTGTGTGGCACTAGGCTCCACAGAGATTGAATGTTATTACTTGCGCGGTTTGGCACACTGGATTTTGGGGCAGTGTGATGCTGCATGGACAGTGCTTCAAGACTCTTTAGGCTTGGTCGATAATACCCCAGAGAACGAACCCGTCATCCGCAATATCCGCATCGGCCTACAAAACGTCACCCGCGATTGCCCGGCTTACCGTGGCGCCTCGCTGCCGACGGCGGTGCCCCCGACGCCCATTCCCCCCACACCAATCGGCGGCTTTGGCTGATATTACCGTGCCATTGCTGATATAGGTTCAACCTGCGAGGCATTTATGCAAGTGAAGCGAGATTATTCTCAACCGTTTTTTGGCCCCCATAGCCGTCGCCACAAACGGCCAACTGGCCGCATTGTGCTTTTCTTCGTTTTATTTGTTGGCGCGTTTTTGCTTTATGTCATGCTCAACTTTGAGCAACTACAAAGCGCCGCATTAGAGGCGGTGGGCATGGGGCCAACGGCCACCCCGCTACCCGCTGAACTCGCCTTTCAAGCCGCGACTTTATACCGTCTTGGCGATTTGGAAGAGGCGATAGCACTGTTTGACCGCGCCTATCAAATGCGCCCTGATGATATTGATTACATCTACGAATATGGCATGGCGCTCATTGATTATGGCGATTATGAAACGGCGCTTGAATTGGCCACCCATGCCATAGATGTCAATCCGCAAGATGTACGCGGCCACGCGCTACGCGCCCGCGCTTTGGTATGGAATAGGCAACCAGATGAGGCCATTCCCGTCGCCCTTTCCGCGCTGGATTTAGACCCCAACTTTGCGGCCTTACATGCCGTGTTGGCGCGCGCTTTTCCAGATATTGGCCGTTGGCAAGACGGCGTAGAGTATGGCGAACGCGCGATAGAGCTAGCGCCCTTAGATGCTATGGCACACCGTAATTATGCCTATGCTCTCAGCCAAATTGGGGATAGCGACGGCGCTATCCGAGAGTTGCAACAAGCTATTTCGCTCAACCCCAATTTGCCAGACCCGTATTTTGAACTGGCCTTTCTCTACTTGGCCAATGACTTAGATAACGAAGCCATCGACACCTACCAGCAAGTGCTCTCATTAGACCCGCGTCACCCCAAAGCGCTGCTGCGTTTGTGTGAGGCCTATACCAAAGTTGGCCAATATGAACGCGCCAAAGGCTTCTGTGAAGATGCCATCGCCAACGCGCCCGACTACGCCGCCGCATACTTTCAGCTTGGGATGTTGTATTATCGAGAGCGCAACTTCGCCCAATCGTTACAGGCCTTTGATAACTGTGTGACTTATGCGCCCGATAGCGTAGAGTGTAAATATAGGCTGGGTCTGTCCTATTTTTATGAGGGCGATTGCGATATATCCTGGCAAATTTTAGAGGATTCGCTGATTATGGCACAGGCCAGCGGACGGCAAACCACCATCGATAATATCCGACAAGGGTTAGTGGCCATTTCCGACGCTTGCCCCAACTACGCCGCCCCCTCTGTCAATGAAGCTGAATCCCATGCGCCCCAATCGACGACAGGGGAGTGAGTATTATGTATATCAAAACGCCCAAACGCTACCGCCGCACACCACGACGTTCTATCTTCTCGCTGCGTCGCTTTCTCCTCTTTATCTTCACTGCCATTGCTATTTTTGTGGGCATTGGCATTTACGAAAACCGTGAGATGTTCCCGCAGGTGGGCGAGGCCGTGCAACAGCTATGGGATAGCGCCCGCCAAAGTATCGCCACTGCCGCCGCGCCAACACCGACCCCCACGCCCGACCCAACGCTACGCATTAGCCGCGCCAACGAACTTTGGGCACAAGGCTTGATGGAAGACGCGCTCGAAATTTATGAGGAAATCCTGCCCTCTGTACCCAATGACGTAGTCACCTATTACCGCGTGACCTTAGGGCGGCTGGTCAATGGCGATATTGAAGGCGCGTTAGAAATGGCGGAAAAGACCGTCACCGCCAACCCCTTCTCCTCGGATGCGTGGGCAATTCGTGCTTTGGCGCTGGAATATAACGGGCGCTATGGCGAAGGCATTGCCAGCGCACTCCATGCTCTAGAGCTAAAAGAGGATAACGCCCGCGCCTTAGCCTTCCTCGCCGAGCTTTATCTCGATTTGAACCAGACGCAACGCGCCCTCGATACAGTCAACCGAGCGCTGGAGATGAACCCCAACAGCTTTGAGGCCTATCGCATTCGTGGCCGCATTTATCAAGACGGCTTTTTCGACCTTGAGGCCGCCCTGGCCGATTATGAAAAAGCTGCCGAGTTAGCGCCTCACGTTATCTACCCATCTATCGATTATGCGCTGATGAAAGCTCGTTTGGGCAATGTGGAAGATGCCATTGATATTCTCGATGGCATTCTCGTGACCAACCCGCGCAATGTGCAGGCGCTTTTTGCTCTGGGGCGCATTTACTATCAAGACCTCGGCACCTATACCCGCGCGGCAGATTATTTCACCCGCTGTGTCGAGGCCGATCCCGATAACATCTTCTGTTTATACCTGCTGGGGCGTTCCCAATACAACCTAGAGCAGTTTACCGCCGCCGCAGAATCTTTCCGCCGTGTGATAGAGCTTGGCTCTCAAAATGGCTATCATTACTATTGGGCGGGCAATGCACAGGTGACGTTGGGCAATTGCCAAGTCGCATTGACGTACCTCACGCCAGGGTACGATATCGCCCGCCAAAGTGGCGATACCTCGCTGATTTCCGCCTTTGAAGATAGGCTGGCGGCCTGCCAGTCGCCATTAGGCTTCCCAACTTCAACCCCAACACCGACACCCGACCCGCTTAGTGGGTAAATTAAAAAGAGGCTGGTACATGAGACCGGCCTCTTTGCTTTTCTATACCATTGGGGCTATTCTTCAGTAGGCGGCTGCCCCAACGCTTCGGCGACGATTTTCCTCGCCCGCGCTAGTGTTGATGCAAAAACAAACGACTCGGTAATGCGGGGGTACATTTGACGAAATACGCTATACATCGTCTGGACAACGGATGACTCGCTTGCCAGTACCACGATTTTGACCGATGGATTGCGAAAGCGCGCGTGTTCTCGCATCCCCTCTAATATGTTCTTCGGTAAATCTACTGAGGCAGGAATATAGATGATAATCCCGACAGAACGACGAATATCGCTGAGTAATGCTTTGGCCTCTTTCCTCGCATCGGCGAATTCCTGCCAATTCCAGCGTTCTTGGGCGCTCAGAAGGATGACCGTTTTTTCTGCGTTTTCCCATGCTACATTGATTGGCATGATGGCCCTCATGAGTGCGTTGCTTATTACCTGTTGCCCCAATGCTAAGTTTAAGCTATGTTAAGATGGCCTGCATTAGGGTAACCTATTAAACACATTATAGAGGACTTTATGCCCTTTATTATCGAAACGTTGGAAAAAATTCAGACTTGTAAACGAGTTTTTATAGGATAATTCTATGTGTAATGTTTGTTAATGATTATTATATCTCATCAAACGCACCATCCTCTTCATCGCTACAATCTTCTGCGCCATATGGATAACAACGCTCTGGGTTATAGCGGTCTAGCCACGCTTCGCAGGCGGGCATGAGCCAATCTGCAATATGCTCTAGATAGTCATGAACCGCAAACACATCGCCCGACGGCCTATCTGCCCATTTGAGCGCTTGTTCAATATCAACTTTATGTTGGGGCTGGTGGCGCAAAAAGCATTCAGCGGCGAGGGGTAAATCGCGGGTGAATTTACCCTCATCCAACATAATCAAAGCAAAGGCGGTATGAATAATTTGCTTGCAGATAATACGACACCAGAAACGCACATTCGCTTTTGACGGGCGCATTTCAATGTCATCAAGCGCTTCGACAAAATCATCTTCGTAAAACAGCAAAATATCCTCATTGGCAATCGCTGGGCTGAGCGTAAAATCTGGCAACTCTGGCGCTAAATTCGCCCCCCAAAGGCACACACTATGCGTTTTGATGATGAACGCATTGATAGAAAACTCTTCTGGGGCGGCCAATAATGAGCCATACGGCCATAATTCTATGGTCACCCCGTTAACCTCAGGATAGCTGCGGGCGATGGCCTTTGCCGATTTTTCAACCCAATCTTGCATCACCAGTTCTGGGTCTACCGCTTCTTCCAGCACAGCGAAGGCGTTAATGTCCGATAGCTTGGGCACTGCCGCACCGCGCACTACGCTGCCCGTGATATAAATGCTGTGGATGTCATTGGGGATATGCTGCTCACAAGCCGCAATAATATCGCGCACCGCCGCATCCCATGGCGGGGTGATGTCTTTCTCATCGCCAACATTGAGGATGATGCCGTGTTCATCCGTTGGCCAAAATTGACCCTTTTTGCGCTTTGTCATCTTCCCGCATCTTTATTACATGACTATACCTGTGTAGATTATCGCTTCCACTATCGTCTAGCAAGGGACCTATCCAATAGTTTGTGTAAAATAGCGGGTTTTGTTAAGCTGCTAGCACCGAAGAGCCAATGGGAGTGCATCGCTATGCGTTTTGACCAGTTAACCAACACCTATTCTATCGTCGCCCGTGACCCCGAAACTGGCCAATTGGGCGTGGCCGTCCAAACGCACCAAGTGGGCGTTGGGCGCGTTGTGCCGTGGTTATTGCCGGGGCGGGGGGCTGTCGCCACCCAGTCCTTATCAAATGTCAGTTTTGGGCCAATGGCCTTAGCCATGCTACGTGAAGGCATTCCCGCGCCCAAGATTATCGACGCCCTCATCGCTAGTGACCCCGGCCATGCGCGCCGTCAAGTGGCGGTGGTAGATAGGGAAGGGCGCGCCGCGGCCTATACTGGTGACGGCTGTATTCGCTATGCCAGCCACCACATTGGCGAAGGCTATAGCGTGCAAGCCAACATGATGACCCGCGATACTGTTGTGCCCGCTATGGCACAAGCCTTCGAGCGCGCGCAGGGCGACCTCGCCGAGCGCATGGTGGCGGCTTTGCGCACCGCACAGGCAGAAGATGGCGATATTCGCGGGATGCAGTCTGCAGCTTTAGTCGTTGTCCCCAATGATGTTAAAGGGCCAGAATGGGCCACTGATTATGATTTGCGCGTGGATGAGAGCGATAACCCCGTTGACGACTTGGCGCGCTTAGTCACCATTCGCACAGCACAAATCGCCGACTCGCGCGGTTACATTGCGTTTGAAAATGGCGATATCGATAAGGCATTATCGCTGTGGACGCAGGCGCGGGCGAAAGCGCCTTTCATGGAAGAGATGGCATACTGGCAAGCGGTTACGTTGGCTGATAAGCCCGCCCAAATACAGAAAGCTGCTGAAATTTTGCGCCCTGTGCTGGCTAATGAGGAACGCCGTGAACACTGGCTGGACTTGCTCGACCGTTTGGAAGAGGTCGGGCTGATTGAACGCGCTGGTGCTGCCCGTGAATTGCGCGCCGCTTTGGTGTAAATCGCAGGCCTAAAGTTGTAGCCCTAAAAAGAGCACCCGCACTTTCAACTTGCCGAATTGCAGTTCATCGCCATGCCGCAGGCGGTAGCTTTGTAACGGGCGCAAGCCACGACCGTTGAGCAATGTGCCGTTGGTGCTATTTACGTCCTTGACGCGCAGGCCATCGGCACTGATTGTGATGGTGGCATGATAGCGAGAGACGCCCAGTTCTTGCCCGCTATATTCCTGAAAATCTACATCCACAGGATGATCGTGGGAGATGCCAGCGCGGCCTATCACCATGAACTTCTTCACGGGTACATCGAAGGACTTGCCATTTTCGCCAGTGATGATGAACCGCAGTTGGCGCGGGATGCGCAAATCTAGGCGGTCTGTCTTGCGGGGCTGCATGGGGGCGGCTGGCGCGCGCGGCCCCAAAAAGCGGGTATCACGAATACGGGTCACATCCCGTTCGCTGATAACATCGAGACTGGTCTTCTTTTTACTCATAAGCCTACTCCTCAGCCCCTTGACTTGTCTTAAGTATAACCGATTACATCGAATTTATGAATTAGGTAAATTGTACCGCGAAATACGGGGTTTTGTTGTTGCAATTCCCTTACAAACTTGTTATACGCTCGCCGCCAAATGCGCCTCTACTGCCGCGCAAAACGCCTCCCATTGCTCATCATGCACCGCATGACCACAGTCAAATAACGCTAGTCGGCCATGCTTCACCCGCTCTAAATACACTTCGGCATATTCTGCTGGATTGAGCTTATCCGCTTTCCCCAACATCATCAGCAAGGGCGCAGTGATGCGGGGCGCTAGGCTCAGGCTCACATCGCCCCCGCTATCCAGATAGTATTTCATCGCCCGTATCCACGCCAATACAAACGCTTCTTTGTGGGCGATGCCATGCCGTTGGCAATCGTCTTCCGTCATCCAGTGCGGGGGATACATGCGTTGAATATAGGGGCGCATGAGCGCGCCAAAATAGCCCACCGCACCCCAGACCGCCGCCGACTGTGCGCGCTGTGGCGCTATCCCCGCGATGGTCAGCACAACCTCGCCGCCGTCGCTATAGCCCAGAAAATGCGCTTTTTCAACCGCCAGCGCGTCCATGAAAGCGAGGACATCTTCGGCATCACGACGATAAAACTTCAGCGGGAAGTCTCGTGGTTTGGGCAGGCTTTCGCCATACCCGCGCAGCGTCGGCCCCAGTACATGGTAGCCCAACCCCTGTAGCCAGCGCATGACGCGCCCCAAATTGGTCTCTGCTGTGCCTAAGAAACCATGCACGGCGATGACCGTACCGCGCGCCCTGCCCTTTGGTTGCAGCGATACATAGTGCAAGCGCGCCCCGGTGGCGATGTCAACATGCGGCATACCTCGCGCTCTCCTCCCATCATGCGGCCTATATCGCCCCATAAACTAACAGAAGCCGCCCCACACCCGCAAGTACCAGCTCCCCCCACCAGTTGGTGACTATTTGCCCCTCGCTTGTATTTTGGCTAAAATAACGCCCGTCATGTTTGTGTTGTTAGCCGATGCTAAGAAGGGGATAGTATGCCCAGCCCGCGCGTGAGAATTTCGCCCGAAGATAAAGCCATCGCCCAATACCTAAAAGCCAAGCAAGCCCTCGTCAAAAAGCAGGGCGTCACTGGCGAGGGGCAACTGCGCAGCGCCTTCGCCGACCTGCTCAAAGACGTTGCCGTCAAGCGCAATTGGATGCTGGTGGAAGAGCTTTCCGAACGTGTCAAAGGCCGCACCATCCGCCCTGATGGCACTTTGCGCGACGAGTGGCGCTTGCCCCATGGCTATTGGGAGGCCAAAGATAGCGCCGACGACCTCCAGTCTGAGGTGCGCAAAAAGCGCGAACGCGGCTATCCCTTCTCTAACATCATCTTTGAAGATACCCAGCAGGCCATCCTCTACCAAGATGAGCAACCTGTCCTCAAGGCCGACCTCGCTGACCCAGCCGACATCGCCCGCCTGCTCACCGAATTCCTCAGCTACGACGTGCCGCCCTTCGCCGAGTTTGAAGAGGCCGTCGAAGCCTTCAAAGAGCAAGTGCCCCGCATCGCCCAAGCGCTATTGGCGCGCATCCAAGCCGCCCACCGCGATAACAAAAAGTTCCAAGCGGCCTTTGATAGTTTTCGTGAACTGTGCCAGAACTCGCTCAACCCCAACATCAGCAACGCCGCCATTGATGAAATGCTCATCCAGCACTTGCTCACCGAGCGCCTCATCCGCCGCATTTTCAAAGTCGAAGAGTTCACACGGCGCAACGTCATCGCCCGTAAGGTGGAAGAGGTCATCACCGCCCTCACCAGTGAGCATTTCAACCGCACCGAGTTTCTCGGCTCGTTAGACCGCTTCTACACCGCCATCGAGCGCACCGCCGATAGGCTGGCCGATATTCATGAG
>WGEI01000360.1 GCA_015492875.1 Anaerolineae bacterium
CTTTGAACTTTGCAGTATTGCGTATCGTCCATAATCTATGGAGAGGCTGGCGTTCGAAGTTCCCCCGGCGGCAGCTCGTAAATGAAACGGGCGCATCATAGACACGCCCGCTTCAGCGAAGTTTTTCATGCCATTAAACGAGTGCCAACACACGGCAAGGCCCACCAGAGCCTGCTTCGTAGCGCGGAATGCCAACGAATAGCGTAGCATTACGGCCTTTGATGTCGGCCAGATTTTTCAGGTTTTCAATGCCATACTTGCCTGCTGGTAAAACAGTGAGATGCACGTCAAAGGTTGTCGATGGGCCAATATCTAAGCTGAGCGTATCGACGCCAATGCCGTTGATATTGCGCTCATCGAGCAGCCACTGTGCCGCTTCGCCACTGAAGCCGGGGAAGTGCATCACGCCATCCTCATCCGCATTGCGAAACGCCTCAACATCCTCCCAGCGGCTCTCCCAGCCAGAGTACATACAGACGAGTGCGCCCTCAGGAATTTCGCCGTTGGCGCTTTCCCACGCTAGCAGGTCATCCACCGTGACCATAGCATCGGGGTCTTCTTCCGCGCGGGCGGCAATATCAATCACCACCGCCGGCGCGATGAACACATCTGCCGGGTAATTCTCTACGGTTTCACCATCAGCGGCAAAATGTGCCGGTATATCGAGGTGTGTGCCGGTGTGTTCGCCAAAAGTCCACTGTTGCATGTAAAACCCATCATTTTCTACAGTCACCAAGACTTCTTTGGAGGGTACAGCGCCGAGAACGTAGGTTGGTGGGTTGGTGGTGAAAACGTGCGTCAGGTCAATGACTTCGCGGGCGTCTTGGGCGCGGGCTAATGTGGCTGGTAAATGCGCCCCCAATGCCAGCCCCGCCGTTGCTAGACCTCCGAATTTCAAGAAATTGCGACGGCTATGAAAACGCCGCCCCTCTTTTTGTAAGCGTTGCCGCACCACTGCGGCCACATGTGCGTGACACATAAAGCACCCTCCTTAAAATATATTTTTTATGGCTAAGGCCGTATTTATAGTAACACAAAAGGGCAAATTTGGGCGACTATCGGGCGGGATATAGGGATAGAAAAAGGGGCATTGGTTGCCCCTGTGGTGTATGCCTATAGCTTGCGCCACATGAACGGTATCAACATTTCCCAATCGCTCAAACCAGCGTGCATACTCACCATCTCCAAATGCAAAGCGGGTTCATCGACCGCCCATCCCAAGCGCGAGAGCAGCACTAAATCGCCCAGCCGCCGCCGTGCCCGCCGCTCTGTGGCTTGTGGTGGGCCAAATAACCCCACCTGTATGGCCTCATCAACGTCAATTGTGGTGAGCGCATCGGCGTAGTTTTCCTGCACCGCCTGCACGATGGCCGCCTTAGCGCCGTGCCGCGCCTGCATATAGGCGAAACGCATATCGCCCGTCAATAGGCCGCCCAGCCCATCGGCGATGGCATGGGTTTTGGGGTCTTTGCGCAGGGTGATGATGTGCTTCACGTCATAGTGCCCATGGTCAGCGAAGATGAGGAGCGCGGTTTTCCCATCTTGAACATCGGGGCGGGTGACGATGTCGCGCAGTTTCAAAAATTGCTCGTGCACTTCATGGCGCACAAAATCGGACTGCGCCCCATAAGCATGGGAGAGCGCATCAACTGCTGGCCAGTAAATCTGCACTACACATTTCTGCCTGCGTGTCTGTTGCAATACATTGTGTACCCGTAGCCAAAAATCGCTCAATGACAGATGCGGGTGGTGGTGCTCTACCCCACGATGCAACATGAGCGATAAGCCAGAGCCAATATAGTCCTTATAGAGCAGCGAATGCGTGGGGATGCCCTGCTGGGCTAGAATTTCTGAGACGCCGGGAACAGGGATGAAGTTTTTCGGGTCAATAGCGCGCCACCGCAACAAATCGCCGGGATGAGCGCCGGAGGGCATGGGGCGATAAGTCAACAAATCCGCCACCATATTGATTTCTTCCAAATAGGCCAGGGTGCCCACCATGCCGTGCTGGGCTGTGCCCGCGCCCGTCCACAGCGTTGGCAAGGCATTGGCCGTTGTGCTGGGGGCGACAGAGGTTAAAGGCACAAGGCCACGCCCCTCTGTTAAATCGTGCACCGCCTGCCGCAAGGCATCATCCTCATCGAGGAGTTGCTGCAGCCAGAGATAGCCCAAGCCATCAGTGAGGAAGACCACAACGCGCTGTATATCTTGCGGCGGGGCATCGCCGAAGGCTTCGGGCGCTAGGGGGCTGGGGTTGGGTAACGCCCCGCCCAGCAGCGCCGCCATCGTATGGGGAATGTTGAGCAGGGATAATCCGTCATAGGATGGAAAAACCACCTCATCATTGGCCCATGGGCCGGGCAAAGACATCAGGCGGTTTTCTCGGATGCGCTTTTCTAGCGTGGCGGCTGTTGCGCTGAGTGCAAAATCGGCCATGATTTGCTCCATAGTGTTTGTTAAGCGAAATCCATGCCGCCAAGCTTAGCATATTTTGTTTTTAACGGTAAGCAATTCAGCTAAATGTGCTGAACATCCGTCGGGAGTGGTATTTGCGATAAATCTGGTAACGATTTATCCAGCCGCTGTAAAAATTCTAACGCTTCTTCCATCGTGGCGAATTGCTTACTGTTGACGCGGTTAAATTGGCTCAGTAGGGTCGCAATAAAGCGTTGCATACGTTGGGGCGTCACATTGAGTGACCAGTATAGTTTGGGGTGCGGCTTCCCTGTAGCAACGTCCCATAAAGCAGACATGCTGAACGGGAATTTCTCCGCATCACGCGCGTCGGCTAGAATGTAAGCGGGCGCTTCTGCCGCGTCTAAATGCGTTTCCAGCTGGGCGTTGTTCTCTTTCATTTCTTCGACTGTAATTTCACCATAATACCGCGCATAGACCACGCGATGCTCTATATACCATGTGACAAGAACCGGCATTTTGTCAATCCCTCTATTTGCTTAAGACATCTTAATTTTAGCATGGTACTGCAATCTATTGCCTTAAGATAGAGGGGGAAAGTCCGTTTGTTGCAAGATTGTTAGCTTTGTTGGTTGGCGGTATAGGGAATGGGCGGCTTTTGCGATAAATCGGGCAGGGTGCTATCCAGCCGCTGCAAGAATTCCAGCGCCTCTTCTAGTTTGGTGAAATGTTTTGCCTGCATCCGCGCCATTTGGTTCAACATACCAGACATCATCCGCACCATTTTGTTTGATGTTACGCCCAGTGACCACGCGAGATTAGGATGGCGTTCTTTCCGTAACGCTTGTCTCAACGCCGCCAGTGAATAAGGGTGGCGCGTCACATCGGTTGTATCTGCAATGAGATATGCAGGGGCTTCGGTTTCCTCCAGATAGTCGTATATGATATCAGTGGCTTCGGTCAGCTCTTCCAGCGTTATCTCCCCATAATAGCGCCCGTAAATGATGCGCTTTTCTACGTACCAAGACACTTGAAACGGCATGATAAATTCCCCTTTATCTGAGTAATTGGTAGTGCCAGTCTCCATCTAAGCCTAAATCAGAAATGTGTTGGCGTACCCGCTCAACATCCACGCTATCTTCGGCATTATAAGTACAAATATAAATTGGGCGAATATCAGATGGGGCGCCGGGTGGGGCACTGGTACAAACTTTCGCTTTATAGCCGAGTTGGCCGTTTTGTGTGGCGGCCTTCACCCGCTTCCAGAAGTCATCAACTTTATCAATCGTGATATGGCACACCCAAGCCCCAGCGCGGCGGGTTGGCGGTTGGGCTTGGTTTTGCGGTTTGGCCTCTATCCAGTACACCCCGCTAATGCGCGAGGGGAGCGCTTCATTATCATGGGCCATGCGCGCCTGTTGTACGAGATGAATTAAATCAACGCCGCTCATCTTGTCTTTGCTCATAAATGCCCCTGTGTTTCTTCTATGTAATGTTAACACAAAATCTTTGCGCTTGGGGATTATTACACTGTTATAGTATCAAATTTTGTCAGTTTTATTGTATGTTAGAGGATTATAACTATTGAATTGTTTTGATTGCTCATTTGCTTGGTCTGCCGGTTGGGCTAGGGGAAAGGCCGTCGTTTATCGCGCTCAAGGCATAAGGATATGAACGTTGTTTAGATTCAATCTCCCTCTTGTTGCTCTGCCGATATATTGGCAAGGGGGAGCACGATGGTGAATTGGCTGCCTTCCCCCGCGCGGCTTTCTACCATGATTCTCCCTTGATGAGCGATGATGATTTTTTGGGCAATTGGCAATCCTAACCCTGTTCCCCCAGTAGAAGATCGCCGCGCTTTATCGGCACGGTAAAAGCTCTCAAAAATATGGGGCAAGTCCTCTTTTGCAATGCCCATCCCCGTATCTTTGATGTGAATGTGGATGTACTCTTTTTTTACTTGTGCCCTAATCTCTATTTTTCCGTCCGCTTCTGTATAGAGCACTGCATTTTCAATAATGTTGCGCAAAGCCTGCGCAATTTGCAGCTTGTCTGCCAAAATAGGCGGTAATTCTTCTATACCCTGCAAATGTAAGTGGACTTGCCGCTGGGTAGCTGCGCCTTGCATAGCCGCAACCACTTCCCGCAGTAAAATGGCCGTATCCACCTTACCAAATTGAAAGTATCCCGTAGGATGGCGCTCTAGGTTGGACATCACCAGCATATCGGCCAATAGCCGCTCTAAACGGTTGATTTGAATGTCCATAACCTCTAGATGATGCTGGCGCTTTTGCGGGTCATCTAGCGCTTTCAAGAGGAAGGTACTCGTCTTTAAGTTAGTTAATGGTGTGCGGAAGTCATGGGAAGCGTCGCTGATGAACTTCTGTAGCACCTTCACCCGTTCGCGCTCCAGCGCCAATTGTAGCTGTTGTTGTTCGGCCTCTTTTCTGCCGCGAATATCGCGAACAATACTTTGGATATGCGTCGGCTCGCCATCTGGCCCCCGCACCACAGTAATACTGATTTCTGTCGGTACTTCGTAGCCATCTTTATGGACAAAAATACGCTCATATGGTGGCAAGCGCTCTCCAGCCAAAATCTGCTCATAGGCAGAGGCACTTTTGGCGAGTTCTGTGGGCGCAACAAACATCGTGATTGGTTTATCCGTCATCTCCTCTGGTCGGTAACCCAGCAGCTCGGTCACTTGATTGTTAATATGTGCGATAGTGCCATAAAGATTGATAATGAACACGGCATCGTTCGTTTGTTCGAAAAGCGCGCGATATTCCATTTCTTGTGCTCTGCGCTCACGCTCCACTCTTTTGCGCTCGCTAATGTCGCGGGCAGTCAAAACAAATGCGCGTTGTTTATCATAAACCCATTGACGGATGCGTATTTCTAGGTCAAAAACATCTCCATTTGCCCTTTTCCCCAACACTTCAAAAGGCCGCATATCTTCGCCATTCCAATGTTGCCGCACCAAACTGTGCGAAGATTCATTGAAACAGGCTAGCAGGGCTTGCCCAATTACCACATCGGCAGTGTCATAGCCGAAAATTCGGACGAACGCGGGGTTCACGTCGATAATGACGCCATCCCGAAAAACAATAATCGCCTCAAAAGCCGCATTGAGCAAGCTGTGATAGCGTTGTTCGCTTTCTGCCAAAGTTCGGTGTTG
>WGEI01000361.1 GCA_015492875.1 Anaerolineae bacterium
TCCCTGCTCATTCCACTTAATCTGATTCCACATCATCTAAATTCTCCCAACCGTGCAGCCTGACGGGAATGCCCTCTTGGGCGAGATACCGCTTTAATGCTTCAATCGTGATTTCCCTAAAGTGAAATATTGAGGCGGCTAAAGCTGCATCGGCCTTTCCTTGTGTCAATACGTCGCAAATATGTTGTTTGTTTCCCGCACCGCCAGAGGCAATAACCGGAATAGAAACAGCCTCTGCAATAGCACGGGTCAATTCAATGTCATACCCGTTTTTTGTGCCATCACGATCCATACTAGTTAATAGAATTTCCCCTGCCCCGCGCGCTTCCACTTCCTGCGCCCACGTAATAGCGTTTAACTCTGTCGGAATACGCCCGCCATTGATATAAACGCGCCATTTGTCCTCTAGCCATTTTGCATCAATGGCAACCACGATACATTGAGAGCCAAATCTCTGTGCTCCATCATCGACAATCTGCGGATTGCGTACCGCAGCACTATTGATAGCCACTTTATCCGCCCCAGCTAGCAACGTTGCCCGAATATCTTCTATTGTGCGAATGCCACCACCTACAGCGAAGGGAATGAACAAGCTATCAGCAATGTGCCGCACCATTTCTAGCGTTGTTTTCCGATTTTCATGAGAAGCCGTAATGTCTAAAAAGACTAGCTCATCAGCACCCGCTCTATCATAAATGATAGCCTGTTCAACGGGGTCTCCAGCATCTCGCAAATTAACGAAGTTAATCCCTTTTACCACGCGGCCATCTTTAACATCGAGGCAGGGGACAATACGTTTTGCCAGCATGGTTAGGCCTCCTTTGCCGCCAGTAATGCTTCAGCTAATGTGAGTTTCTCTTCATAAAGCGCCATGCCTATGATCGCCCCTGCCACGACCTTACTTTGCGCTAGCTTGTGAATTTCATCCATATGACTAACCCCGCCAGAGGCGATGACTTGCAAACCAGTATTGTGCGCTAACGCAATCGTCTCATGAATATTGACGCCTAGTAAACTGCCATCGCGCTGAATATCGGTATAGAGCGCATGGACGACCCCTCGCTCTGCCATTTCTCTACCAAATTGGATGGGCGTTAAATCAGTTTGCTCCTGCCAGCCATGTGTAGCAATTTTTCCATCGCGGGCGTCTAATGCCACGCATATGGCTTCTGTTCCAAAGCGCTCAATAGCCTCTATAACCGTTTCTGGTGATTGTATAGCCAATGTACCAATGACTACCCGTTTTGCACCTAACTCTAAAGCCCGCTGTACATCATCTAACCTGCGCAATCCACCACCAAATTGAATGTTGACGCCCAGCTTCGCAGCTTGCTCTAAAATGCGTAAATTATCATTTGCCGCCGCAAAAGCGCCATCTAAATTCACCATATGAATCCAGCTAGCGCCTTCATCCACCCATTGCGTGGCTGTAGCTATGGGGTCTTCGCTGAATACCTGTTGGCGGTTAGGGTCACCTTCACGTAAACGCACGACTTTGCCGCCACGTAAATCAATAGCAGGGTAGATAATCATACGCTTGCCCCCTCAATTCGATACAGGAAATTCTTCAAAATTTGCAATCCTGTAGTTTGGCTCTTTTCTGGATGGAATTGCACACCATAAACGTTGCTATGGGCAACAACTGCCGTAAATGTAATGCCATAATCAACCGTCGCCAAAACATCTTCTTCTCTAGTGGGTTCACAATAATAACTGTGAACAAAGTATGCGTAGCTATTCCCATCAATGCCTTCCAAAAGGGGGGATGGCTGTTTTATGCGAAGTTGATTCCATCCCATATGGGGCACTTTTAATCCCATATGCTTTGGAAACATAGCAACACGACCCGGTATCACGCCTAGCCCTTTATGATTGCCTAACTCATGACTATATTCAAATAAGAATTGCATACCCAAACAAATGCCTAAATACGGTTTGCCCATATAAATAGCGGCCAGCAGCGGTTTGATAAGGTCTTGCTTATGGAGGGCTTCCATTCCTGCACCAAATGCGCCCACACCGGGTAGGATAATTTTCTCGGCATCCCGTAATTCATGGCCATGCCGTACAACACGGATATTCGGCGTGCCGAGATGGTGCAACGCATGAAGGACGCTATGCAAATTGCCTGCTCCATAATCAATGACTGCTAACATAGTTTGCTCCTTAAAATCAAAAAGCCCGCAACCGGTGCGGGCAATCACTTTCGGCAAACACAAATAAGCGCGACTTCAGAACCGCAGCAACACCGGATAGGAAAAAGATGTGTTGGGTTGGTGATGATGTCGCATAGAGCTTATCCTACCTTTCTGCGCCTGAGTATATCAGGCTAAAAGCTATGTTGTCAACGACCGCCCAAATGTTAAAATTCAACCGTGAAATGGGTTGCTATAATAATGAAAGGGTGATAATGTCTCCCACAATTGCTTTACTTACCGATTTCGGCATCACAGATGTTTATGTAGGTGTGATGAAAGCTGTGATGCGCGCCATTTGCCCATCCGCCACATTTATTGATTTAACTCACGCTGTTCAGCCGCAAAATGTGCGCGAAGGCGCTTATCATCTATTCAACAGCTATCGCTATTTCCCAGAAGGGACGGTTTTTCTGGTGGTTATTGACCCTGGTGTAGGGAGCACCCGCCGCCCCATTATTGTTCAAGCTAATGGCTATACATTCATTGCGCCAGATAACGGCATTTTGTCCTATACGCTCCGAGATTTAGGCCTTGAGTATGAGGCTTATGAACTGGCAAACCCTGAGTACCACCTGCCAGATATGAGCGTTACATTTCATGGGCGAGATATTTTTGCCCCTGCCGCCGCCCATGCTGCTGCAGGTGTGCCGTTAACGCAGTTTGGGGCGCGCTTAGAACAAATAAAA
>WGEI01000362.1 GCA_015492875.1 Anaerolineae bacterium
AGTTAGTTCGTAGTGGCCCCAGCTTATTAGAAAGCAGCACTTTACCCGGCAAACTCGCCGACTGCTCTCAACATGGCCCAGATGCCGAAATTTATATCGTTGAGGGCGATTCGGCGGGTGGTTCGGCTAAGCAAGGGCGCGACCGTCATTTTCAAGCTGTGCTGCCATTGCGCGGTAAAATCTTGAATACGGAACGGGCACGGCTGGACAAAATTCTCGACAATAATGAAATCAAAGCTCTTGTTTCGGCATTGGGAACGGGTATCAGCGATGATTTCAACGTCGAGAACTTGCGCTATGGGCGGGTGATTATCATGACAGATGCGGATGTAGACGGTAGCCACATTCGCACATTGCTCTTGACGTTCTTCTTCCGCCATATGCAGCCACTCATTCAAAATGGCCATCTTTACATCGCCCAACCACCTATCTATTTGCTACGCAATGGGCGAGAACGCGAGTATGTTTATTCGCAAGCGGGCTTGTCTGAAGCGGAATTATTGGCGCAAGCATTGAAGAAATACAAAAAACCTGACCGTGTCGTGGTGCAGCGCTACAAAGGTCTTGGTGAAATGAACCCTGATCAGTTATGGGAAACCACGATGGACCCTGCTAATCGCACTTTATTACAGGTAACTATCGAAGACGCGGCAGAGGCTGACCGTGTGTTTGATATGTTGATGGGGAGTAGCGTGCCGCCACGTCGCCGTTTCATCCAAACACATGCGCATGAAGTGCGAAACCTCGACGTTTAGACATCAAGAACTAAAAAGCGGAAATAAACACCCGGTGAAGCACAGTAGCCGGGTGTTTTCTATTGGCTCATATCAAGGGGATAATTGCATCTTCTGGCAAATCGAGGGTAATTAATTCGCCAATTTGGGGTATATCTGCTCGCGCTGGCAAATACATGACCAGTTCTATACCTGATTCGTGTCTTAAATAGAGGCGGTAATTCACACCTAAAAACAAACGGTTGGTAACCTGTACGGAGAGCAAGCCGGATTGACCTAAACTTAATCGGGCAGGATGAAGTAGGAGGGTTTGCGGGCTACCTGTTACAGGAAATTCGCCTAATGGTGTATGAGCATAGCCATTTTCAATACGCTCTATATTCACAAGATTACTAAGCCCCAAAAAACGCGCGACAAACGCGGTCTTTGGCAACCAATAAAGTTCTTCTGCTGTGCCAATTTGCTCAATATGGCCTTGTTGCATTACAACGATACGGTCAGCAATAGCATAAGCTTCAGCTTGGTCATGGGTAACGTAGATGGCAGTCAAGCCAAGCTGTGTGATAATAGCGCGCAACTCAAGCACCAAGTGCTCACGCAGGGCAGCATCTAAAGAGCCAAGCGGTTCATCCAGCATCAGCAATTTAGGGTTGGGGGCCAGGCTACGAGCGAGCGCTACACGTTGGCGCTCTCCACCAGAAAGTTGAGCGACATCACGCGAGGCAAAGCGGCTAAGCCCAACCAGCGATAAAACCTCCTGCACACGTTGCGCGCGCGCTTTTGCTTGCAGCTTGCGCATACGCAAACCAAAAGCTACATTTTCAGCCACGTTAAGATGTGGGAATAAGGCAAAATCCTGAAACATCAGACCGACAGCGCGCTGATGGGGAGGAACGTCATTTAATCGTTGATTGTTGGTATAGATAAATCCCCTATCCGGGTGCTCTAGGCCAGCAATAAGGCGGAGCAGGGTCGTTTTACCGCAGCCACTAGGGCCAAGCAAACAAACAATTTCACCCGCAGCTATTTCCAAATTGATGTTATTCAGTACGGGATGGGCGTTATAGGCTTTTGTCAAGCCTTCGATGCGTAGCATTAAAATTCCCCTACTCCAACCGTACGTACACGCTCAATGATTAAAAAGCTAATGGCACACACCGCCATCAGAATGACGCTCAAAGCTAAAGCACGCTCAAAGTTGCCGCTGATAGGTTGTTCTAATAGACGAAAAATGACAATGGGCATTGTTGGCGTATCTGGCCTAGCAATAAATAGCGAAGCGCCGAACTCTCCCATACTCACAGTGAATGCAAAGGTTGCGCCGACGACAATTCCACGACTGATTAAGGGTAAATCAATCCAGCGCCATATGCGCCATGGAGATGCGCCCAAATTGGCAGCAGCTTCTTGCATGTGAGGGGGAATGCTGCGCAACACGGGCAATACACTGCGGACAACGAAGGGCATGGCAACTAACGTATGGGCAATGGGAATCAGTATCCACGAGGTGCGCAAATTGAGCGGCGGCTCATCCAGCGCAATGATGAAGCCAAAGCCAAGTGTTACGGCGCTTGTCGCCAACGGTAACATAAAAAGCGGGTCTAATAGGCGTGTTAACTTTGTTGGACGACGCCCCAATAGATAGGCTGTGAGCACACCTAGCAAAACTGACAGAACAGTCGTCATCATTGCGAAAACGAGAGAATTCCCAATGGCCTGAACTGGTGGCACAAAAGTAATTGAATGGCGGGGATTTTCTGCTAATGAGAGATAGTAGGCGAAGGTATAGATGCCGTCACGACCACGCAGAGACCGTAAAACAAGGGCAATGAGTGGTGTGAAGAGCAAAACAACAATAAACAAAATGTTCAGCCAAACAAGGGCGTGTTGAGCTAATGTGCGTGGGGGACGAGCAATGTGCTGAGCGCTTTGAAGCGCAACGGCGGTGTTCCGTCGCTGAAGATGGGTATAAACGCCCATCATCAAAAGCATGATACTCACTTGTATTAAGGATAGAATGGCCGCCAGCGGCAAATTGAGAAAATTAGCGGCCTGTAAATAGATTTCCACTTCCAGCGTTGCGAAGCGAGGGCCGCCCAAAATCAAGACAACGCCAAAGCTAGTAAATGTGAAGATAAAGACGAGAACAGCCGCCGCTAAAATAGCTGGGCGCAATAATGGCAAACGCACATGCCACCATAAGCGCCAACCATGTGCGCCTAAAACTCTGGCCGCCTCTTCGATGTGAAGCGTTTGGTTCGCCCAATATCCCGCTATCATTCGTAAGGCTACGGCATAGTTATAAAACACATGAACAATCAGAATAATGGTTAATGTGCGCTCAAGCTGTATAGGCGGCTCGGAAAGGGCAAAAATTGACATCAGTAGATTGTTCAGCCCCCCCCCTTGCCCGATGAGCGCTTTGAATGCGGAAGCGACAACAACCGTTGGTAAGACAAAGGGCAAGGTGGAGAGCGAGAGCAAAACGGAACGACCTGGGAAGCGATAGCGTGTAATCACATAGGCCCCAGGCAAGGCGAGAATTAAGGTTAGGAACGTGGATAAAACAGCTTGATATAAGGTAAACCAGAGCACGTTGTAATAGCGGGGACGATTGAGAAATTCAACGAAACCCGTTAGGTCTAAAGCACCATCAGGCCAGAGGCTGAGTGAGAAAATAGAGAATAACGGGTAAAAGAAGAAAACAAGCAGAAAGGCGAGCGGTATGAGCAAAACCCCATACCGCCCAACCTGTTGCCAATTATGACGTAGCCGCTTTATCGTAATACGGCTTCGTTCCACGCTTCAATCCATTCTTCTCGATGTGCTTCAATATCGGCATAGTCCAATACTGCGGGATTTTCTGGTATAGCGGCGTATTGGGCGAAAATCTCTGGCAATTCAGCATCTGGGTTCACGGGGAACACAAACATTTGTAATGGCATATCTTCTTGGAAGGGTTCGCTCAGTAAGAAATCGATGAATTGCTGCGCTGCTTCTTCATGTTCTGTCCCTGCTAAAATGCCAGCAAACTCAATTTGACGGAAGCAAGTACCATCAGCAACGATAGCCGCAGTTGTTGGTTCTTCAAGGTCTTCCGCGAAGAAGAATTCAACAGGTGGGCTGCTGGCGTAGCTGACGACTAATGGGCGGTCACCATCTTCGCTGGGCACGGTGAAATAGTTGAAGTAGGCTTCGCTCCAGCCATCAGTGATAACGACATCATTCTCGATGAGGTCTGTCCAGAAGTCCAGATAGGTGTATTCCCCTTCCGTGCCAAATTCAGCGATTGTAGCTAATAAGAAAGCCAAACCGGGTGAAGAGGTGGCGGGATTTTGAACAACCAATAAGCCCTTATAAGCGGGGTCGGTTAAATCCGCAAGAGATTCGGGAACGGGTAAATCATGCTCTTCAAAATAGGTGATGTCGTAATTCAGGCAAACATCGCCATAATCGATTGGGGTAACACGATGCTCTTCGTCGAGGATGAATTCTTCTGGAATACCTTCTAATAGAGGCGATTCATAGGGAATAAACAAATCGGCCTCAAGAGCACGGCTGAGGAAGGTATTATCGACGCCAAAAAGAACATCGCCAAGTGGATTGTTTTTAGAGAGGATAGATTGATTGAGCATTTGCCCAGCATCGCCCGCGCGAAGGATTTCTAC
>WGEI01000363.1 GCA_015492875.1 Anaerolineae bacterium
GGTTGGCCATCGACCGTAAAAGTGAACTCACCCCAGCGCTGATACCAGCGTGTTTGCCCATCGCTGGTTTGAATTTGTACGTCTTCTGGTTTTTCAAAACGTTGCACTTCAACGGTTAGCGCCAAGTCAGGGTTATATGGATAATAGGTTAAGCCGTTGAACTTCTCACGCTGTTGTGGTGTTAAGGGTGAATGGGGGTTTTGTTTGAAGAAACGGTCTTTGGCCTGTCGGTGTAGTTCAATTTCCCGCGCGCCTGTCATATCGTACGCTCCTGTTCAGTATGGCTATTTGCTCGGTACAAGGCTCTGCAAATGAGTGACAATTTCCTGTGGGGAATCTGCAAAGTGTAGTAATTCCGCAGTCCCAGAATGGATATAATGGTGATCAATGAGCTGCGCCAAACGCGGACGCCAGTATTCGCCATAGCACACCATGGGGCCAAATGAAGTTTCTCCCAGACGAACCAGTTCCCATGCCATAAATAGCTCGTTCAGTGTGCCGATACCGCCGGGCATCACCACATAGCCATCAGCATGGTCGATTAGGTGCAAAAGGCGCTCGCGTAATGACGGGTATTTGATTTCTTCGCGCACCCAGGGATTTGGTGAACGCGGGCGGAATGTCTCAATGCGCTCTGATGTGACGCCGATAACGTGCCCGCCAGCTTCTGCCGCGCCTTTACTGGCCGCTTCCATGACGCCACCATAGCCACCTGTCATCACGGCATAGCCGGCACGCGCCAAACCTGCCCCAACTTCAAGCGCTGCTTGATAGTGCGGCGTATCAGGCTCGGCAATAGCACTACCATACACGGCGATAATTTTCATCATATCCCTCCCAATGTATTGAGCATATGTAAATAAGCTATCTTACTGGTTGATTGTACAGAATCAAAGAGAGATACAGACGATTATTAGAATATATATCAAAGACTGCCAGGCTCTCGTAACGCCAAAATATATTTTAGGCGTACAATGGAAAGAGAGGCCTTGCTTAGACTTAGAGGAAATAGCAATGAAGCTCACTTTTTATGGCGCAACCCGCACTGTCACCGGTTCTCAGCATATGATTGAAGTCAATGGCCTGCGTATTTTACTCGATTGTGGCCTCTATCAGGGGCGGCGGGCGGAGTCCATCGCACGTAATCGCAATTTGCCATTTGATGCTTCAAGTGTAGATATGCTTATTCTCTCTCATGCCCATATCGATCACTCTGGCAATATCCCCAACCTCGTGAAGAGCGGCTTTAGTGGCGACATTCTCTGCACGCATGCAACGCGCTCGCTTTGTGCTACGATGTTGCTCGATAGCGGTTACATTCAAGAGCGTGATGTAGAATTCATCAACAAGCGCCGCCGTAAAAGGGGCGAGCCTCCCGTAGAGCCAATATACACAAAACAAGACGCTTTAGCCTCATTGGATTACTTCACATCGCAAAGTTACCATCGCCAGCGAAAAATCGCGTCGGGGATTTACTTGCGCTTTTTAGACGCAGGCCATATGCTGGGCAGCGCTATTACTTGCCTAGATATTGAGGATGAAGACACGGGCAAGCATACTCGGCTGGTTTTCAGTGGGGATTTAGGGCGCTCTGGCATCCCAATTATCAGAGATCCGGAAACTGTAGAAGAAGCCGACGTACTCATTATGGAAAGCACGTATGGCGGGCGGGCACATGCGCCATATGATGAAGCTGAAAAAGAGCTGGAACGCATTCTGGCCGAAACTTGTCGGGAAAACGGCGTTGTTTTAATCCCCGCGTTTGCAGTGGGGCGCACGCAACAGCTAGTTTATGCCCTGCACCGCCTTTCCGACCGTGGCGATATTCCCCATATGCCCATTTATGTTGATAGCCCGCTTGCCATTGATACAACCTCTGTGTTTCGTCTCCATCCAGAAGTGTATGATGAAGAGATATTAGAATTCATGGCGCAAGATGACCACAAAGACCCGTTTGGCTTTGAAGATTTGCACTACGTTCGTAGCGTAGCAGAGAGCAAGCGGCTTAATTTTGAGCAAGGCCCTATGGTCATCATCAGTGCTAGCGGCATGATGGAGTTCGGGCGGATACGGCATCACTTGGCTAATCGCATCAGTAGCCCTAAAACGACGATACTTATCGTTGGCTGGCAAGCACCAAATACATTGGGGCGGCGGCTATTGGAAGGGGCGAAGAAAGTGCGCATCTTCGGAGAAGAATATGAAAACCGGGCGCGGGTAGAATTTATCAGCGGCTTCAGTGGCCATGCCGACCATGATGAGCTGATGGCATGGGTGCGTGCTATGAAACGCAAGCCCCAGCGCACATTTTTAGTTCATGGTGAAGAAGATAGCGCAAACGCCCTAGCACAATCGCTAAAAGATGAGTTTAATATGAAGGTAGATGTGCCCAACTTCAAGCAAAGTTTCAAGGTGTAGCCAATGTCTCGACAAAGCCCTTTCAGCGAAGAATGGCGTCGCTGTTTGAAAGAGCATTATATGTTCGTCATTCGTGAACGTGATGAGGTGACACGCCCAACATTAGAACAGGTGCTATTGCGCACTGGCATTCGGGAAGAAGAATTGCGGCAATGGCGCATCGAAGCGACGATGCACGTTGATGATGTTGGCGAGGATTATGTGCCTGATATGGATATCCTGTCGCCAGAGGCACGAGAAACGCCAGAAGAACGCGCGTGGCAGCCCCACCCGGCGGAGTGCTCTTGCCCAGAATGTATGGCGGTTAATGAGGATATGCACGATGCAGACGGGCAGCCCATCACGCCCGACCCAGAAGCCGAAAACTATGAAGGGGGGCATATTTTCCATATAGAAGATGCCCTGCATAAGGATGAAGAGCCTTTAGAAGAGGCAGAAGAAACTCTTGAA
>WGEI01000364.1 GCA_015492875.1 Anaerolineae bacterium
GGGCTATCGTTACGTTCCGGGCACAACTAACTCCGATGAGGCGACCGTGGCATTTTTCCCGCTGTACCCGCTCTTGGTGCGGGTGCTCTCGCCCATTGGCGGGGCGGCGCTGGCGGGGGTAGCCATCAGTAACATGGCATTGCTGGGGGCGCTCATTTTGCTTTACCGCGTGACGAAACGCGCCTTTAACCCACGAGCGGCAGCATATGCAACTTTGTACCTTGCGGCATTTCCTTCGGCATTTTTCTTCTCGGTGCTCTATGCCGAGAGCCTGTTTTTATTGCTGGTGCTGGCGGCTTATAGCGCTGTACAGGAAAAACGCTGGTGGCTGGCGAGCTTTTGGGCGATGCTGGCGGGCGCAACGCGCATCTCTGGCGTGTTCATGATGCTGTTCGTCGCTATGAAATGGGCGCAGGCGCATGGCTGGCGCGTTGAGCGTGTTCATCGTGCAGATAGCTGGCGGGCGTTGTGGCGTGGCGTAAAGCGAGATTGGCAAACAGCGGCTGCGCTGTTCATCATGCCGCTGGGGGTATTCGCCTATATGGCCTATTTGCAGGCGGCATTTGGCGACCCGCTAGCGTTCCTCAGCGCGCGTGGGGATGCGTGGGGGCGGCACTTCTCAGGGCCAATCGGCGTGATTATTGAAGAGATACGGGCGATGCTAGCGGGAGAGGTCAAGCCGCATGTCCTGCCCTATTTCGACAGCATAAACATTGGGCTATTTTTCCTCGTGGTTGGCTTGAGCGTGGCCGTATGGCGCAAGTTGAGTGGGGCGGCAGCGATTTACTGTTTGGCTTCGCTATTCTTCGCGGCGGCGGTGACTACGCAAAGCCTCAACCGTCACCTGCTGGCATACTTCCCCATTTTTATGGTGCTGGGGGCATGGGGCGTGCGTTATCCCAAATTGCACAGAGCGTTATTATTCATCTTTCTGCCGCTTTTGATGTTATTCACCGCGCTTTATGTGAATTGGGTATTTATCGGTTGAACGGAAACAGGTATAAGCGATGACCTTCTCCAATCAAACAGACTTGCTTTTGTTCATCGTGCTGCTGCCGCTGGTTTACTTCGGCTGGCCGCGCTATCGCTTCCGCCGTGTGCGGGATTCGGTAAGCCTCGCCTTGCGGGTGGTCATCGTGACGCTGGTGGTGCTGGCGTTGGCTGGGGCACAATTGCGCCAATCGACTGATAGGCTGGCGGTGATATTCCTCGTGGATGTTTCCGATAGTATGGGCACAGATTTCAGCGCACAGGCTGATTTCATCCGTGCGGCGGTGGAGAATAAGGCCATTGATGATGAAGTGGGGATTGTGCTCTTTGGGGCGAATGCTTTGCCAGAGCGCACGTTGAGCAATTTGGGGGAAATTGTCGATTTCACCTCTGACCCAGATACAACCCAAACGAACTTTGCGGCTGCGATTAACCTCGCATTGAGCATGTTCAGCGATAATACCGCCAAGCGCATCGTCGTCCTCAGCGATGGCATCCCCACCAGCGGCAACGCCCTCCAAGCGGCAGAGTTGGCGGCGGCGTCGGGCGTGGAAATTAGCTATGTGCCCTTTACGCCGCAAGCCGCGCCAGAAGTGCAACTGTTGCAAGTGGACGCACCAGAGACGGTCATCGAGGGGCAAGTTTTTGATATTAACGTGACTATCGAGGCGACACAAGACACCACCATCGCCCTCAATATCTACAGTGGCGGCCAACAACTTTTGACTGAGGACGCAGTGCGGCAGTTGCGCAGCGGCTTGAATAACTTCACGTTCACATTGCCCGCTACAGCCTCTGGCCCGCAAAGTTTTCAGGTGCTCATCAAAACGCAACAGGACGCCGACCACTACGACCAAAACAACCGCCTGTATACCTTCACCAATATCGTTGGTTCGCCGCGTGTGCTAGTGGTCAGCCGCACGCAAGCGGGGGAAACGATTGATGAGCTACAGTATCTCATCCCCGCGCTAGAGCAAAGTGGGCTAGCGGTGGAACGCGCGACGCCGGGCACGTTGCCCATCAACATTCAGCAGCTCATTCAGTACGATACGATCATCATCGCCAATGTGCCAGCTGATCAATTCGCCAGCGCACAACTAGACAACCTCAAAACTTATGTGCGCGATTTAGGGGGCGGTTTGGTGGTCATTGGTGGGCCAGAGAGTTATGCGCCGGGCTTCTATATGTTGACGCCGCTGGAAGATGTATTGCCTGTAGAGATGCAACTGCGCGACCAGCAACGCCTGCCACAGCTCACCGTAGCTTATCTGATTGACCGCAGCGGCAGCATGGGCATTCCATCGGCGGATGGCGTGCCCAATATCGAACTGGCGAAAAAGGCCATTATTGACTCTATCGAGTTTTTGCAGGCCACCGACCGCGCTGCCGTCGCTTCGTTTGATACGAATGGCTATTGGATTGCGCCATTTCAGGATGTGCTAGACCGTCGTGAATTGCAGCGCCTAGTGGCCACGTTACGGGCGGGCGGCGGCACGGATATTTTGGCGGGCATGACGCTGGTGGCGCGCGACATCGTCAACGAACCTTCACAGCGCAAACACATCATCCTCTTAACCGATGGCGGCGCTGATGCGCGTGGATTGGTGGAACTCACGGAATCGCTCTTCATAGACCATAACGTCACAACGAGTGTGATAGCTATCGGACAGGGTGCAGCGCCCTTCTTGCGGGAGATGGCGCAGGTGGGTGGCGGCAACTATCACCTAGTGACCAATGTGGCAGAAATACCGCTTATCTTCGCACAGGAGACGGTATTGGCCTCGCGCAGCTATATCGTGGAAGAGTCGTTTTTCCCGTTACTCACGGCCAACAATCCGATGATTCAGGGTATAGACGCCCTGCCCCAACTCAATGGCTATGTAGCAACAACGCCGAAAACAGCGGCGCAGGTTGTCTTGCGGGGGACAGCCCCGTTTGAAGACCCGATACTGGTCGGGTGGCAGTATGGTTTGGGGCGGGCTGTCGCCTTCACTAGCGACGCCACCGCCCGCTGGGCGAGTGAATGGGTGGCGTGGGAGGGCTATGCGCGCTTTTGGGGGCAAGTTGTGCAATGGGCGATAACCGAAGGGGCGAGCGAGAACCTGCAAACACAGGTGATACAGGAGAGCGGGCAAGCACGTATCATTGTCGATGCGCGCGCGGATGATGGCGCATTCCTGAATAACCTCACGTTGCAAAGCGGCATTCTGATGCCCAATGGCCAACAGGAGACTATCTCCTTGCGACAGATAGCGCCGGGGCGTTATGAAGCGGCCTTCACGCCTCAAGAAGAAGGGGCGTATATCTTAACTATCACAGGTGAGGGAGAGAACAACGGCCAGCCCTATGAGTTGCGGCAGGTGACGGGCTGGGTCATGGCTTACTGGTCCGAATATAATGTGCGGCAGGAGAGCGGGCGGCTTTTAGAGCGCATGGCGGCCATCACGGGCGGGCGCAGTATGGCAGACCGACCAGAGGCAGTTTTTGAGCATAATTTGGTGAGGCAGGAGGCCAGCGTGCCCATTTGGCCACAGTTGTTATTCATTGCGCTATTGCTATGGCCGATCGATATTGCGGTGCGGCGGCTGATCATCACTCGTAGCGATATACAGCGTTTGCGCCAATGGCTACAGGTGGATGAAGAGCGCCCCAAACCTGTATCGGAGCGCATCGCATCGTTACGCAGCGCCAGAGAGCGCGCCCGCCAGCAAACCAAGCACGGCGAACGGGATTTGCCGCAAGAAGCCCCGTCCAACACCATCGGCGCTTTACGGCAGCGGAAAGCCGCGGCGCGGGAGCAACAAGCACCACAGCCCGTAAAAACAGCGACAGAAACGAGCAGCACGCCACGCTATCAACCGCCAAAAGCGCAGCAGCCACGCAAGATAGAAGCGGACGAAGGCGAAAATGTGGCGGGGCGGCTCTTGAAGCGCAGGAAACGCCGTGAAAAATAGGCCAATCAAAAGCGCCGTCCTCCTATGCAAGGGCGGCACTATTGATTAAGCATAATTTGGAGCTACGTTATTCTAGATTTTCCGTAGCAGGCCAAGATTCCACCAGTTTATCGTAATGAATGGTATAGACTTCTTCCACCATTTCAAAAGAAGCGCTATCAAAATCGCTATAGCGTACTTCGCTAATCCATGCGCCTTCGGCTGTCCAGCGCCGCGTCTCTACCCCGTCATCAATCGCCACAATGGCCACGCTACGGGTTGGGCGCTCATCACCAGTTGCGGCGACGGTCTCGCGTAGCCACTTGTTGAAGGCGTTGTTGCCATCGCGCTGCACCATTTTGCTGACGACGAATGGAGAGCGCACCCGATTGCCCTGTTCATCGAGCTTAAAGGTCTGTAGGCCAGAAATGCGAAAGATGCCGCTGACTTGTTTCCCATCAATTTCAAGAGCAAACTCATTAGCGCACAGGCTATCTATAGCACGTATGACACTTGTTTCGGTCATTGTCCCATCCTAATCACTCAAGTTATCTGCAAAATTGTTATCACCAGTATGCGGGTATTTGCCTTTTTGGGCAAGCAAGTTCGTTAAAGCGGAACAAACATTTGCAAAATCATGCCGAGTATGAAGGGCACAAGGAAGGCAATGGCCACCACTTTGAGCCAATCTAGACGGTAGACCGCGCGTATCACAATGGCGGATAAGATGAACTGATAAACACCCCACAGGAACGATAATAGGGATTTCAAGCCGTCTGGTATGGGGGCAACGGTGATGCCCGCTAATAGGATGAATAAGGGCGCGGTGTATGAAGCGTATAGATAAAACAAATCGGCAAAAAGCCCTGCGCCCCCTAAAAAGCGCGCCACCATGTGATAGATGCCGACGATAAGCGCCACCGCAAAGACCAGTATTGGCCCCAAAAACAGGGAGATGAACAGGATTTCTAAGGGAGAGAGGGATACCAGAGGCAGCTGCTGTTGTTGGGCAATTACAGGCAAGCTTTGATTGACAACGCCGGTTGTCACTAGGCCATTGATGAAGCCAGCGAGGAGCAACCATAATACACCACGATTCGCCGTCGCGCGGGGGTCATTCAATAGGCTGCGAAATTGCTCGGCAGATGGGCGAGAGATAGCCAAAGTCCACACTTCTTGCCAAGAATATGAGCGCGGCGGTTCGGGATAATCTGTCTTTTCAGGTTGGTATTCAGCCACAGTTACGTTGTCCTTCAATGGTGCCATCTACAAGGTGTTTACAGTATAGCAGATGGCGGCATCAAAGCGGCATTAATTGGCGTATCACCGTAACATTTGATTGGGCGATGAAAAAGATGATGAGAATTGGGAGCACAACCACCAACAAAAAGATTTTCACCAAACTGAGTTGGTAGACGATGTATAAGACATACCCTAAAAGAACGCTGCTATAGATAGACAGCATAAAATTCAGAATGCCTATAACGAGCGCAATCGATGGCGAAAATGTTGTTAGTAAGAACAAGGCTCGAAGCAGATAGAGGGGGACAAATACCATCCCTATTAGATAGAAAAACGAGGCGTATTCCCCCCGCCCACCGAGAACGCGGGCAAGCAAATGATAAATGAAAGTCACCACGCCTAAAATCACCACTAACA